>CAVTLU010000005.1:0-285209 GCA_963735545.1 uncultured Acidobacteriaceae bacterium | reverse complement strand
GTCCCCAGGCCCCCCAGGTTTCCCAGGTTTAGCACCGGGCCATTCGCCCGATCGACCCTCAACGCCATAATTTGACGAAGCCTCCGATGGTCCCAACGATAAGCGCGCCAGCCGCAAACATCCATTGCCACTTCATCCACCACGGCTTCACCACCTCATCCAAGGTGGCAACGATACGCAGGGGTTTCGGGAACTCTCCCGGATTGTTATACCAGCCTTTGCCCAATGCCTTCTCTTCATAGGCATTCTGAACTGTCTTTGTTCCAAGCTTTGGGTTGTATTTAACCTTCGGAAATTCCTGATAAACGTATGCCATCATGTCTCCTGTGTCTAGCTCGTTTGGCCGCATTGCCATTTTTCCCAGAGCAACTGACCCATCGTGCCATGAGGGGGGACCTTTGAGAAGATGAACGAAAACGCTCGTACAATTGAATCCATGAACAAAAAGGTCGGTGGGATTTTGTACAAGGGGCTACCCAACCCGACTTCTAATCGGGGCTCTTCATTCCTTCGATTTCAGTTCTCATTCGTTTGTTTTCAGCTTCCATTTCTGAGATGCGACGTCGGGCGAGTTGTCTACAAGCATCGGCGGTCTTATTCAGCTTGCGAGCGATCTGCGCCCATGATTTTCCTTCCACTTTCAGGAGTATGATTTGATCCGTCTCTTGATCTTTTCGTGGTCGCCCAGGCCGCCCTTTCGGGATGCGACCTTCTTTCAATAAATATTCCTCAAACGACTCTAAGTCTTTGGGCACCGAGTAGAACAGGCTTGCAAGCGAGTTAGGTTCTTTCCGTCTTTTTTCCCTGAATTTTCGAATGTTTGCGACTGCATCACGCACCCCATACTGATGTTCCAAGATTAGTAAGTCACCCAGGGACTGCCAAAGGTTTCTAGGGATCGCATCGCTGATTTCTTTAATCAGAAGCGAGCGGCGGGGATCGGAAAGCTGCTGGCGGTTCATGCGCCATATATTACTATCCGTGGCATACCCCTCCTGGGCGGGTGGGCCACTCAATCCCGCTCTTGTCTTGAGTGACGCAGTTCTACCGCTGCACAAAGTCTTTCCGCCGTTCGTTCGCACTCCTGCGGGCCTCCATAACTGAAAGCGGAAAGCGTCTAGCCGCGATTGCTCAATCCACCAATGTAAAAGCCCCGAGCGATGCTCGGGGCCTGCGATAGTACTGAACGACGCCTGTCAATTTAATCGTAGCAGCTCAAGCGCCCTTGTCAACCAGGATTTCTTGTTCGAGCGACATCAGAGGGTGAGGGAATCGAACCCTAGTGGCTGAAAGCCACTCGAACGGAGGCTGGCCCACCCTTTCCGGTTTCTTTACCCTCTCTCCAAATGAGGCTGCCGCACCCTTGTATCTTCCATTTCCAGACGCGACTACGATGAGGTCGCGTTTCGGCGGAGAGGTCGTCGCACCCTTAGGCCGAGGTTGAGCCTGTGCGCAGAGCGGCCCCCGCCCCTCTCTTTTCGACGCCGTGGAGAATCGAAGGCCTTTTGAGCCTGCATGTTCAAGGTCGGCGCCAAGAGTTTGCCCGGGGCGGAAGCCGGAACCGCAGATTAACTCTAGGAGTCACTCATGTACAAGCGGGAAGCTTTTCTCTGTTGTGGAATCGATGTCAGCGCCCTGAACCTCTTGGGAGAACTCGCGCTGCTGGCCCCCAACCTCACCGTACGCCAATGGGTGGCGCACAGCGGACTGGATCCCGCCCATCACGACTCCGGCAGCTCCGTACATAGACGCGCACGCATTAGCCGCGCCGGCAACCGCTATCTGCGGCGCGCTCTGTACATGCCCGCCCTAGTCGCAGTGCGCCACGATCCCCACCTGCGCGCCTTCTACCACGCATTGATCGCCCGCCACAAAGCCAAACTGCAAGCCCTCATGGCTGTCGCCCGCAAGATGCTGCACGCCATCTTCGGTATGTTCCGCGGCCGCACCGACTACGACGGCTCCCGTTTGTTCCCCGAACTCGAACTGGCATCCGCCGCCTAAAAAAGAGAGAGGTTCTCCTGCACCGCTCCAGAGAGAAAAAACCTTTGACTTGAAAGAGAGAATCTGCGCGGTTTTCGCAGGGTGCGCACCACGGACCTCGCTGCGATGTTCATCCGTCACAGCCGGGGACGCGAGCCGCCGCCTGGAATCTCTCCGTGGCCAACCGTTTGGCGGGTGGCCCACAACTCGGCTGGGAAGTATAACCCCTAAAAGGATCACTCTCAGCTTGAATCTGGGGGTTCTATAAAAGGGGATGTCAGAAAACTACCTCTTCCCTGCGCCGTGGGAGAAAACTGTTCTCTTGACATCCCCTTTTGTAGAACCCTCGGTCGAGACCAGGCAAAGAAAATCGGACAGACAGTGGGCTGACGCCCGCGTCCCACTTTAGAACCCCCGTTGACCACTTGGGCCACTACGTCTTGCTCCTCCGCAGCGCCCTGCTTATACTCCAATAGTTTGCCCGCCCTCACCGGTGTATCTTCCCGGCGCCGGCTCGCATCTCAAAGTCGGGTCGCAAAACACGGACGCCAAAACCACGGACTTTCAGTACGAACTGTAGCTACTCGGAGACCCTGCCATGAAGACCGACCTCGCCAGCAAGCCCGACGCCCTCGACCGGGAACTCAATCCCTGGGAAGAGCAATCCGCCCGCTTCGAACTGGCGGCGCGGAAGCTCAACCTGGACGAAGGTGTTTGGAAGGTGCTGAGCTTTCCCAGCCGCGAGGTAATTCTGCACATCCCGGTCGTACTAGATAACGGCAAGCTTGAAGTCTTCACCGGCTTCCGGGTGCAGCATTCCATTGCGCGGGGGCCGTCGAAGGGCGGCATTCGTTACGGGCCCGATGTAACTCTGGACGAGGTTCGCGCGCTCGCCGCCTGGATGACCTGGAAGTGTGCGGTGGTGAACATTCCCTTCGGCGGAGCCAAGGGCGGCGTGATCTGCGATCCGCACAAGATGTCCCGCGGTGAAATCGAGCGCATGACGCGCCGTTATACCGCAGAGCTTGTCGAATTTATCGGCCCGGAAAAAGATGTGCCCGCGCCCGACGTCAATACCGACGAGCAAATCATGGCGTGGATGATGGACACCTACTCCATGCACATGCGCCAGACCGTGACCGCCGTGGTCACGGGCAAGCCCATCAACATCGGCGGATCGCGTGGACGCCGCGAGGCCACCGGCCGCGGCATCATGATCGTCTGCGACCAGGCGGTAAATCTGCTGGGGCTGTCTCCGGAATCGACGCGCGTCATCATTCAGGGCTTCGGCAACGTGGGTTCCAATGCCGCGCGTTTGATGGCGGGAGCGGGCTACCAGGTCATCGGAATTGCCGAGGTCAACGGCGGCCTCTACAACAAGAATGGAATCGATATGGAGGCGCTGTGGGAGTTCCGCCAGCGCACGGGCAGTATTCACGGTTTTCCGGAGGCCGAAGCCGTGGACGACGCCGGATTGCTGACCACGGAATGCGAAATTCTCATTCCCGCCGCTACCGAGAACCAGATCACCAGCCGCAACGCCAACCAGATCAAGTGCAAGATTCTCGCCGAAGGCGCCAACGGCCCCACTACAGCGGCTGCCGACGACATCCTTGGAGATAAAGGCGTGTTCATCATCCCCGACATTCTGTGCAACGCCGGCGGCGTGACCACTTCTTACTTCGAGTGGGTGCAGGACCGCCAGGGATACTTTCTGGAAAGAGTCGGCGGTAAACGAGCGGCTCAAGGAGATCATGAACGAGGCGTTCGAAGACGTAGTGCGCTATGCCAAGACGCACAACGTAAATAACCGGATCGCAGCCTACATGCTGGCAATCGACCGCGTAGCGTATACGATTCGCCAGCGCGGAATTTATGCGTAAGAGATTTACCCTGTGACCTCTGTGCCTCCCTGTGGTGAAAGTCTGAACACAGAGGAGCACAGAGGAGCACGGGGGAATTGGATGTGCTTTATGTTTCGATTTCGAGCTTTAACGTTCTCGCTCTGCTTCCTCTTCTTCCTGATCCTTCCGGCGCAGAGCTTCTCCCAACCCTCTTCGAGTTCGGCGCCCGCAAGCGCCTCCGCCGCGAAAACCAGCAACTCAACCGCCGATATTGCCGCCGCCAAGGCCGCAGGCAAAGTCTGGGTGAATCTCGAAACCGGCATCTACCACAAACGCGGCCGTTGGTATGGCAAGACCAAGAACGGCAAGTTCATGACCGAGGCGGACGCCAAGAAGGCCGGTTACAAACCCTCAAAGCGCGAGTGAGGATTTCCTTCGTGAACCTTAGTGTCCTTGGTGGTTGACGCTCTTGCCGGCCCCGGCCACAGAACTCAATAAACCACGAAGGACACGAAGGTTCACGAAGAAACGCCAACCTTCGGACGCAACTCCCAATCCCTTCCATTGCTTTCCCCTTGCAAACTGGAGGATAATCTGGCGTCGCTGGTTTTCAGCTTCCGAAGCCTGCTGGCGGCGATTCGTGTCCGCCGTGAACCTGCCCAATTCCATCACGCTGAGCCGTATCTTCAGTGTCCCGCTGCTGATCTGGATTCTTTCGTCCAGCCGTTTTCCCAGCGCCACCGGGGAGAAAGAGCTTCTGGCTTCGGCCCTATTCATTGCCGCTTCGATCACTGACGGCATCGACGGCTACCTCGCCCGCAAGCGCGGCCAGATCACCACCATGGGCATGTTGCTCGATCCCCTGGCCGATAAGCTTCTGATCGCCGCCGCTTTCATAACTCTGGTGCAATTCAATCCCAGCCTGGTGCCGGCTTGGATGGCGGTGGTGATTATCGGCCGCGAATTCCTGGTCAGCGGACTGCGTTCCATCGCGGCTTCAGAGGGCTTCACCATCGAAGCCAGCGAACTCGGCAAATTTAAAATGCTGGTGCAGATCGTTTCCGTGGTCGCCGTCATACTCGACCATCGCTGGGCGGAGTGGCCGATCTACGGCTCTTACTTCTTCCCCTTGGAATGGATTGCGCGGATCTCCATCTGGTTCATGGTTTTTCTGTCGCTGGCGTCGGCGATCGACTACTTTGCCGCCTTCTGGTCGAAGATCGACCGGCAGGTGGTGAAACGACGCCGTCGTGCCTTCGTCCTCAGCCGGCGGAGGAAGCGTGATGTGCCCGCCACCTGAAAACTCGGCCGCCGCAGCGCGCTTGGCCCGATCTCCCGAAGCGAACGAATACTCTCCCGAAGAACGCTCGTTGCTACTGGATTTGGCTTATGAATCCATTGCGTCGGCCCTGGAGCGCCGCGAAATCTTGCTCATGCCCCCTTCCCCGCACCTAGCCGAGCCGCGCGGTGTTTTCACCACACTCTACTTTCGCAACGATTTGCGCGGCTGCGTCGGATACGTCTTGCCGGCTGCTTCCTTGTACCGGGCAGTGGCAGAGACCGCGCGCGGAGCTGCTTTCGAGGACACTCGTTTCTTCCCGCTAACGCGACTGGAATTCCCGGAAGTGACCGCTTCGCTCAGCATCCTCTCCCGGCTGCAGCCGATTCGGCCAGACGAAATCGAAATCGGGAAGCATGGCCTGGTGGTGAAGGCAGGCAGCCGCCGCGGCCTGCTCCTTCCCCAAGTGCCGGTCGAGCACGGATGGGACCCCATAACCTTCCTCCAGCAGACCTGCCGCAAGGCAGAGTTGCCGCAAGACGCCTGGCAGATGGGGGCCACTATCGAAGCATTTACCGCCGAAGTATTTGGTGGACCGCGAAGCTCTACGACCCTCTGACCCCGGCCCGCGGCGTCGAAGAAATCTTTGAAAGAGCGCGGCTTAAGAGGCTGCCGAAAACTCCAAACGTTTAAGCGAATTGGGAAGGGCACGAGTTTTACTCGTGCCACTAAGGTCTTGAAAAGACATACGCGCTTCAGCGCGTGAGGGCCGAACCAAGCAGCCGGAGTTTTCGGCAACCACCTAAGCCGCGCCGATATTCGATCTAAATGACTTACGGCATCGCCAGAGAGTTGTCCTTTCTGCGCCACCGTGCTTTTGGTCCGATTCAGGTCCGCCCAATCCTAGTTAATCTTTGACAAGACTTTACGCTTTCTTTACCGACTCTTTACCTGGGGTCAACCTTAGCCGTGTTTAAGTGGATTGCAGGCCTCCTCCGGCAAAGAGATCGTAGGCTCTGCAAGGGATCTCCTCCGTCCAGCTCTCCCCGGACGGTGTGAGATCCATTTTTCTTGGCCGGGCCCCCATCGGTCGTACTCGGCTCCCAGCGCGCCTCATCCCGCTCCGGCGCCGAAAATTAACAGTCCTTTAACATTCCCTATTGACTGGAGCCTTAATATCTTGCGATGTCCATTCGCAACGAGGCTTTAGTCATCGAAGATTTGGCAGGGCTCCAACCGGGACAGCGCATTCTTCGGCTCAGCGGGCCTCTGGTGATTTCCAACTTTTTCGAGTTCCAGTCGAAGGTTCGCACCGACGAGTCCAAGGCGCTGATCATCGACTTCACCGCCGTCCCCTATGCCGACTCGGCCGGCATCGGAGCGCTCGTAGGCGCTTATGTCAACCGCCAAAAAAGTGGCCGTTCGCTCTCGCTGGTGGGAGTCAATGACCGCGTCCGCGCCGCTCTGAAGGTCACGCACGTCGAACAGTTCTTTCGCTTCTTCGACACCCTTGATTCGGCACAGCAAGCGCTCGCCTCCTAGCGTCTGCGCCTCCCAGCATCTGTAGAGACGTAGCTCGGCTACGTCTCTACAGGTCCGATTCCGTTGTGACGAACATCACAGCCAGGCTCAGCCCTCCCTACATAGAATCGGCCACATGTCTTTCGGCCGCCTCACTCACGCCATCATCCGCTCTCTCGACTGGCTCGCCGACCTTACTTTGGCGCCTGAGGGCATCCCTCTCCACCAGCGTACGGGCCGACGCGGCGAAGAAGCCGCCTATTTCTATTTGCGTGGGCTCGGCTATGTGATGGTGGCCCGAAACTTTCGCTCACCCCGCCGCCGGGGAGAAATCGATCTGATTGCCTGGGACCAGGAAGTGCTGTGCTTCATCGAAGTAAAGACCCGTACTTCGCACGACGTAAAGCCCGCGGAAGCTGCCGTCGATCGCCACAAGCTGCGCGAACTGGCGGCCGTCGCCGCTGACTTCCGTGCCACTTTGCCACCCTCATGCCAGTGGCGTTTCGATGTGCTCAGCGTGTATTACGAGGTACCGTCCCGCGCGCCACGCTTCGAGTTGTTCCGGAACGTCCTCGCGGTGGCGTAAAATTGGTATTGCTTCGCATTCATAGCTGAAAGGACCTAATTCCTTGCCCGAGCTTCGAAAAGACCCGATCGTCGGCCGGTGGGTCATCATTTCGACTGACCGCGCCAGGCGCCCCAGCGATTTCGTTCGTGATGTGATCAAAATCAAAGGCGGCTTTTGCCCATTCTGTTACGGCAACGAAAACAAGACTCCGCCCGAGATCCAGGCCTATCGCCCCAATCCCAACGGCGGACCGCCACCGCAGCGTGACACTCCCGGCTGGACAGTTCGTGTGGTTCCGAATAAGTTTCCGGCGCTCGGCATCGAGGGCGACCTGAACCGGCAGGCCGAAGGCATGTTCGACAAAATGAACGGCGTCGGCGCGCATGAGGTGGTCATCGAGACCCCCGACCACAACGCCACCTTGGCTACACTTTCGCCCAAGCGCATCGAAGATATCCTGTGGACCTTCCGCGACCGCATCCTCGACCTCAAGAAGGACCGCCGCTTCAAGTACATCCTGCTCTTCAAGAATCACGGAGAAGCCGCCGGCGCCTCGCTCGAGCACGCACACTCACAACTGATCGCGCTGCCGATTATCCCGATCTATGTGACCGAGGAACTGGAGGGTGCCAAGCAGTACTACATCTATAAGGAACGCTGCGTATTCTGCGACATCATCCGCCAGGAAATCGAGGCGGGTGTTCGCGTAGTCGCCGAGAACCAGGATTTCCTCACTCTCGCCCCCTATGCTCCGCGCTTTCCTTTCGAGACCTGGATTCTTCCCAAGCGCCATGAGTCGGCGTACGAGAACTCTTCGTCGCATATGTTCGAAAACCTGGCCAAGGCGATCAAGACCCTGCTCATCAAGGCGGACCACGTCCTCGACAACCCGCCGTTTAACTTGGTGGTCCACACCTCGCCGGTACAGGAGCCCACCAACGATCACTACCACTGGCACATCGAATTCATGCCCAAGCTGACCAAGACAGCAGGATTCGAATGGGGAACAGGGTTCTACATTAATCCCACACCCCCCGAAGAAGCCGCGAAATTCCTGCGCCAAGCCAGCGTGGAGGAAGTGACGCCAGTAGCAACGAGCTGATCTCTTTCCACCACGGAGTCACGGAGCCAGAGAGAAAGACAGCGATTTGTTTTCTCCGTGTCTCAGTGCCTCCGTGGTAGACCGTACCCTGTCTGGACAACCCCGCCCGCCCCGCGTTAGCATTCCCTCGTCAAAGGAGGCTTTATGCGCCTGTGGATCATTCTGCTCGTCCTGATTGTTCTGGCTGGAATCGGCTGGCACTTCGCGGTTGCCGGCACCGTGCCTGAGGCCGGAACCATGGCGCCGGAATTTACTCTTCCGTCACAAGACGGCACCCCAGTCAGCCTGAACGATTTCCGCGGCAAATGGGTAGTGCTGTACTTCTATCCGAAAGATGGCACCCCGGGCTGCACCATCGAGGCTCACAACTTCCAGCGCGATCAAGCGCAATACGCCCAGCGCAACGCGGTCGTCGTCGGCGTCAGCGTCGACACAACCGGTTCCCATAAGGAGTTCTGCTCCAAAGAAGGTCTGAACTTTAAGCTACTGGCCGATACCGAACACAAAGTCGCGACCCAATACGGCTCGCTGATGAATTTTGGCGTGGCGCAAGTCGCCGCCCGCCACACCTTCCTCATCGATCCGCAAGGCAAAATCGAGCGCTCCTACACCAGCGTTGATCCCAACAAGCACAGCCAGGAAGTCCTGGCCGCGCTCGACGAACTGCAAAAAGGCATGTCCGCCTCGAAATAACTAGTTAATCTCCTGACGATACCCGGGCCTTCGCCAAGCGGAGGCCCGCTAGTCGTTTGAGGCCTGGGTTTTCTTCGAGACCTTTGCGCGGTTTTCTTTGTGCTCTTTGCGGTTATAAGCTCTTGCATTTGTTCCGAAGACTTTAACCACAAAGTTCGCAAAGAAAGGCTGCGCAAGAAATTCGGGACACAATCGGATTCGACGCGGCTGGAAGCAACAGGCGCAGCCTTCCCCTAGATGGACCTTCGCTAGGTCCGCTCTGCCCTTTGTTCCTCCACGTTCCGAAACCGTAACACTCTGCCCTTTTCGCCTCCCAATGAGTAGCTCAAGGTATGGTCAACAAAGCGCTAAGTAGTTCTCTGTACTGTGCCCACAGTAACGCGGGCTAGGTTACGTTACGAAGGGTTCTCGACGGGCACTCATCACAAGATTCCCAAGCCGGGAATTACTACAATTATGCGGTTGCACACGCGCCCACGCATGTAAGGATTGCGCCGCTAAAACTCGTGCCCCGGCTCCCTCATGAACCGTGCCCTCGCTAAAGGCCCGATCGACAGCGCTCCAGCCGGCAGTGGAATTCATGCCGGAATTCGTAAGATTGAACGGCGCGAGTGGTGGCTATGGGCCACCGCGATCCTGGTCACCTTACTCTTAACTGTAGGCATCCTCACGCTCGCGGTGCCAACTCTATCTTTCAGCTATGGCAAGTTCGATTCGTCTGAATTGAGCACCGCTCTCCGCGGACTGGTGGGTCTGGTTCTGCTCTTCGATATCTATACCGTCTATCAGCAGGTCCAGATCTACCGCATGCGCAAACAGCTTCTCGAGCGTGAAGAACTATTCCGCCTGATCAGCGAGAACGCGGCCGATATGATCGCTCTGGTCGATTCCGCCGGCCACCGCTTGTATAACAGCCCGTCCTACGAGAAACTTCTCGGCTACTCCAACCAGGAGCTTCGCAGTTCGCCGTCTTTTGAGCAGGTCCACCCCGATGACCGCCCGCTGCTGGAAGAAGCTGCCCAGGAAGCCTTCCGCGGAGGCGTAGGCCGCCGCATCGAGTACCGCATGCGTCATAAGGATGGCCGCTGGCGAATCATGGAGTCCACTGCCAGTCCGGTGCGCAATGATGCCGGAGTGGTCGAGAAGCTGGTCATCGTCAACCGCGACATCACCGACCGCAAGCGTCTCGAGGAGCAGTTCCGCCAGGCGCAAAAAATGGAAGCTGTGGGGCGGCTTTCCGGAGGAATTGCTCACGACTTCAACAACCTCCTGGGCGTCATCATCGGCTACGTCGAAATTCTTCAGGAAGGCTTGGACGCAGATAATCGCTTACGCCGTTGTGCCGACGAAATCCTCCATGCCGGGCAGGCGCGCCGCCGGCCTCACTCGCCAGCTCCTTGCTTTCAGCCGCCAGCAGGTGCTGGAACCTAAGGTCCTCGACGTAAATGCGGTGGTTCTGGACATGGAAACCATGCTGCGCCGGGTCATCGGCGAAGACATCGATCTGACTAGTAACCTCGATTCCGAACTGGGAACGGTGAAGGCGGATCAGGGACAGCTGGAACAAGTCATCATGAACCTCGCGGTCAACGCCCGCGACGCCATGCCGGAGGGCGGAAAACTCATCGTCGAAACCGCCAACACCGAAATGGACGACGCTTTCGTGCGCCGCTATCCCTACCCGGTCCAGCCCGGCCTCTACGTGCGCCTCACGGTATCCGACACTGGGGTCGGCATGGATGCGGCCACCCGCGCCCGCATCTTTGAGCCTTTCTTCACTACCAAAGAAAAGGGCCAGGGAACGGGTCTGGGTCTCTGCCATGGTTTACGGAGTCGTCAAGCAAAGCGACGGCTATATCGACGCCTACAGTGAGCTGGGCATTGGCACCACGTTCAAGATCTACCTGCCACGGGTCGATGAAGCCGTCGCTCCGGTCAAGCCGCAAACCCCGCTCGCCACTTCGTTGCGCGGAAACGAAACCGTGCTGCTCGTGGAAGATGAAGAGGCTCTGCGCAACTTGACTCGCAGTCTGCTGCAGCTCTGCGGCTATACCGTGTTGGACGCGCAGCATGGCGCCGCTGCGCTGGACCTCAGCCTCCAGTATCCGGGTATGATCCATCTCCTGTTGACCGATGTCGTTATGCCGGGGATCAGCGGCCGTACCCTGGCCGATCAGCTCATTCAGTTGCGCCCCAAGATCAAGGTGGTCTTCATGTCCGGCTACACCGGGCAGAGCGTCGGCGCCCATGGAATTCTCGATCCCGGCAGCATTTTTCTTCCCAAGCCTTTTACCCGGGATGCACTCGCCCGCAAGATTCGCGAGGCCTTGGATGGGGGCGCCAAATCGGCCTCCGCCGGATCGGGCTCCGGATGAATCCAGGTTCCCGCCCGGACTAGTGGCCTATTGTAGGGGTTTCGTTCGCAGGTTCCGGCGGTCAGTGGTTGGTAAAACTGAAGCGTGTCGTTAGCTGGCTTTTCTCCGCGTACTTTGCGTCCGTTCTCTGCGAACTCTGCGATTTAAGATTTTCGAGATCGCGGAGTTAACAGAGAACACCCGTCGCGCGCGGCGGAAACCAAATTTAGCAACGGAGCCTCTGCGACAGCTCACTATTCCGACGTTAGGGGGCAATCGGTATGCAGAAAATCCTGGTCGTAGACGACGATGAGTCCATGCGTGGTCTTATCAGCATGCGCCTGGCCGGCACCTATGAAGTCATCGGCACCGGAGATCCCGAGGAGGCTCTCGCCCTCGCCCTGGAGCACAAGCCGGAGGCGGTTCTTCTGGACTTGATGATGCCCAAGTTCTCCGGCTTTGATCTCTGTCAGAGTCTCCGCTCTCTAAGCTACACCGCGCGCATCCCGGTGTTTATTGTGACCGGGAAGGGCGGCGCTGAAGCCCGTGAACACTGCCAGAACCTGGGCGCCACCGGCTTTTTCGAGAAACCCGTCGATTTCGAGAAGCTTAAGCAGCGGCTCTCCCAGGAACTGCAAACGCAACGTGTGGAGCGCCGCGCCCACGTGCGGGTGCGCATGCGAGTCGCGTTGAAATTAAGAGGAACCGACGCCGTTGGAACCCTCTTCGAGGAACAGACCGCCACGGAAAATGTGAGCGCCGGCGGATTTCTCTGCAATTGTGCGGCAGTTCTGACTCAGAATGCCATAGTCGAGGTTTTTCTCACCAGCGGAAGCGAGCGTTATGTAGGCCGCGCCCGCATGGTGCGAAAAGAGTCCGTCATGGCCTCCTGGCAGCGTTACGGATTCCAACTGGAAGAGAAGACCGGCGAGTGGGTCCTGCAAGGATAGCCATGATCCGTACAGGGACGGGTCAGAGACCCGTCCCTACACTCTCAGACGCTTCCGCACTGCGCAGTGGCGCTGTCCTCTTAGGCTTCAACTTCGGAATACTCCACACCACAATCCGATACCCCAGCAGCAGGCTCAGCACAAACCCATACTCCAGCGGCTTATGCAGATCGGCCTTCACCAGCCAAATGTAGTGAATCACTCCCGCGATGGCGCTTAAATAAATCAGCCGATGCAGCATCTGCCAGCGCTTCCCGCCCAGCTTGCGAATCGACCACGCGGTTGAAGTTAGCGCCAGCGGAATCAGCAGCACAAACCCGGTGAATCCGACCGTGATGAACCTGCGCTTCAGAACATCAGCCAGCATGTCATGCACGACAAACGATTTGTCCAGCCAGATATATGTCAGAAAATGCAGCGAAGCGTAAAAGAACGCAAACAGCCCCAGCATGCGGCGGTAGCGAATCAGCCAGGCTTGTTTGGTGAGCTTACGCAGTGGCGTAATGGTCAGCGTGATCAGCAGGAAGATCAGAATCCAGTCGCCGGTCGAGTGGGTAATGAACTCAATCGGATTCGCGCCCAGCCCCCATCCCCAGGTGCTCATGTCCGTAGGATGGAGGCCAAAGAATAGCCAAAGCAGCCGTGCGAACGGCACCAGACACAGCAAAAACACCACGACTTTGAACCAACGAATCATTTGATCCGGTTTTCCCTGTGACCCCTGTTGCCCTCCGTGGTGGAAAAACGCTGACGCCGCGGCGTTCCTAGAAGTACTTCTTCAAATCCATCCCCGCGTACAAGCTCGCCACCTGATCGTACCCATTGAACATCAGCGTCGGCCGCTTCAAAAACTCACCCAGCCGCCGCTCCTTGGCCTGGCTCCAACGGGGATGGTCCACATGCGGATTCACATTGGAATAGAACCCGTATTCCGTGGGCGCCGACTCGTTCCAGGTATTCAAGGGCTGCTTCTCCACAAAGCGGATGCGCACGATCGCTTTGGCGCTCTTGAAGCCGTACTTCCACGGCAGCACCATGCGCAGCGGCGCTCCATCCTGGTTGGGCAGCACCTCCCCGTACATGCCAAAACAGAGCAGCGCCAGCGGATGCATAGCCTCGTCCATGCGCAAGCCCTCGACATAAGGCCAATCCAGCACTCTCTGCCGCTGTCCTGGCATCTGTGTCATATCCAGCAACGTTGTAAACTCCACGAACTTGGCTTTGCCCAGCGGCTCCGCCCGCTTGATCAACTCACTCAGCGAAAAGCCCACCCAGGGCACGACAATCGACCATCCCTCCACGCAGCGATGCCGGTAGATGCGCTCCTCCGGCGTGGCCATTTTGATGATCGTGTCCACATCCAGCACTTGTTTTTTCGCTACCAGGCCGTCAATCGTCACTTTCCACGGGCGGGTTCTAAAATTCTTCGCCAGATCGGCAGGCCCTTCCTTGTCGGTGGAGAACTCGTAGTAATTGTTGTAATGAGTGACGTCTTTGTAGGGCGTGATCGTCTCGGTGGTCGAGAACGGACTCTTCTGAATGCCCTCGATTTTCGCCAGGTCGGCATGGGCGACGGTTGCGGGGGACTTTAGTTCTCCAAACTCCAGGCTGGCCATAGCCGCTGCCCCGGCAATAGCAGTTCCGGCCAGAAACTTCCGCCGGTTGAGATACAGGCTTTTCGGGGTAATTTCGGACGACGTGATATCACTAGCCTTCTTGATCAGCATGAGTGGCTTCCCCCAGATCTGTACGAGCGGGCACGGTACGATGGATGTGATTCATTCTCTCTCAGATAGGACGCACCCAGGGCACAAAAAGTTTCATCCCTGGCCGGCGGCTCAGGATAGACGTAAACTCAGCAATTGTGGGAACTTATCCATCCGCACCCGCGTATTTTAAAATAGAAGTTGATCCAATCTCCCGACGGGAGGCGCCAAATGTTCTGCGACAATTGCGGCAACCCACTCCAGCCCGATTACAACGTCTGCCCCAAGTGCGGCAAGGCCATCCACGCGCCCTCCTGTGCACTGCCCCCGGGCCGCTTCGAGCGCCATCTGCACCTGCTGGGAATATTCTGGATGATCGCTGGCGCCATTTGGCTGATTCCGTCCTTTGTTCTCATGATGATGGGCCGCGCCCTGCCATTCATGATTCATTCCGGGAACCCTTTCGGTCACGTCTTTTTTCCCGGCCATTTCTTCTTCCCGCCTCTCATGTTAGGGCTGGGCTCGACTTTCTTGATCCTCGCCGCCGGCGGAATATGTGTCGGCTGGGGACTGATGCAGCGCGAGCCCTGGGCTCGGACCGCGGCCATCGTGCTAGGCGTGCTGGCACTGCTCCATCCTCCGTTTGGTACGCTGCTCGGCATCTTTACCCTGTGGGTCCTGCTGTCAAACGGCGCCGCCGCCCAGTATGAGAATCTGACTCGAACTCACTGATTTCGGAGATCAGTCTACGGCAGCGCCGTCGAAACCCAATAACCACTAAGGACACGAAGGCTATGGACTCAAGGGTTTCCTTCGTGTGACTTCGTGTCCTTTATGGTTATTGGTTTCTCTAAAAGACCCGACGAAGCGAGCCAACCTCCCCAAGGCCGCCTCTCCCAGCCCGCGCGCATATAATGTTTTCTGCACGATAGACTGCATCCGCAAAGTCCATCCTGACATCTTAGAGCTTTCGGAGGAAAAATCATGGCACATGAATTACCCCCCCTGCCGTATGACTATTCCGCTCTTGAACCGGTAATCGATACCGCAACCATGAAGCTGCATCACGACATGCATCATGGAGCCTACGTAAAGAATCTGAATGCCGCGCTGGAAAAGCATCCCAACCTGCAATCCAAGAGTCCCGAGGACCTGATCCGCGACATCAACGCCCTGCCCGAGGACATCCGCGGCGCGGTGCGTAACAATGGCGGCGGCCACGTCAACCACTCCATGTTTTGGAAGATCATGAAGCCCCAGGGCGGCGGCGACCCCAGCGGTCCCCTCGCCGAAGCCATTCAGAAGACCTTCGGCAGCTTCAAAGATTTTCAAACCAAATTCAATGACGCCGGCGCCAAGCAGTTCGGCAGCGGATGGGCCTGGCTCGCTGCGAAACCCAGTGGAGAATTGCAGGTTCTGAGCACGCCCAACCAGGACAACCCCATCTCTCAGGGCCTGTTCCCGATCATGGGCAACGATGTGTGGGAGCACGCCTACTACTTGAAGTACAACAACCGCCGACCGGAATATCTGGCCGCGTGGTGGAACGTAGTCAACTGGGACGAGATCAACAAACGCTACGCAGCCCTGAAGTCCGGCAAGCACGAACCGGCATTAGCCGCACGCTGAGCGCAACGCTCGTGTAGGGCCGGGTCTCTGTGACCCGGCCCGGGGCTGCTGACAAAGTCAAAGAACTGTCATTCCGAGGAGCGGAGCGACGCGGAATCTGCTGTCCGCAGCCCGCGAGAGACAGCACATTCTTCGCTTCGCTCGGAATGACAAACCTAAATCGGTCTGTCCCGGTCTGCTCCTCCCAAGTCGCGGTATGATGGCCGGTCAACATAATGACCACCGTCGCGTCAGCCATCCCACCGCCGCCAGTTTCTGACTCCAGCGGCGTCAGCCACCGAATTATTTCCCTCGACGTCTTTCGCGGCCTGGCCGTCGCCGGCATGATTCTGGTGACCGATCCGGGCACCTACAGCGCCGTCTATTGGCCGCTGCTGCACGCCGAGTGGAACGGCTGGACGCCGACCGATATGATTTTCCCCGGCTTCCTTTTCGCCGTCGGCATAGCGATCACCTTCTCGCTCGCCTCGCGCCTACAGCGCGGTGACGGCCGCGGCAAGCTCGCCGGACACATCGCCGTTCGCAGCCTGGTGATTTTTCTTCTCGGCCTCGCCGTCAACGGTTTCCCCGATTACAACCTGCACAGCATTCGCATTCCCGGAGTGCTCCAGAGAATCGCCCTCTGTTATCTGGTTGCTGCATTACTGTATCTCGTCAGCATGCCGGCGGAGGACGCCAAACGCTCCAAACCCCGCCGCATCACATTTATCGCGACGATTGCGGCTATTCTGCTGGCAGTCTATTGGATCCTGATGAAACTAGTCCCCGTGCCGGGATTCGGCTCCGGTCGCCTGGACTCGCTCGGCAACCTCGGTGCCTACATCGATCGCGCACTGCTGGGAACACGTCATATGTGGGCGTATGGAACGACGCCCGGCTACGGCGTGACCTTCGATCCCGAAGGCCTGCTGTCCACGATTCCGGCGATAGCGTCAGTGCTGTTCGGCATCCTCGCCGGAGAATGGCTGCGCTCGGAGTCTTCGAAGTCTCGTAAGGCGCTCGGCCTGGCGGCAGCGGGATTGGTTCTCGCGCTCGCCGGCTGGCTGCTCCATCCGCTCCTGCCCATCAACAAGAAAATCTGGACCAGCACCTTTGGCCTGTTCAGCGGTGGCGTGAGCTTGCTTGCTTTCTCTGTCCTGTATTGGCTCTTGGATATCCGACGTCAACGTTGGTGGGCTCCGCCGGCGCTGGTGTTAGGTACGAACGCCATTCTCGCCTTCGTGCTCTCCAACGTCATTACCACATTAACCGACCGCATTCACGTCGGCGCAGCCGGAATGACGCTCCACCAATGGGGCTACCGCTACGGCTTTGCCACCTGGCTCCAGCCCGTTCACGCGTCTCTGGCCTACGCCATTGTGATAGTGCTTTTGAATATTGGAATCGTGTATCCGCTCTATCGCCGGCGGATCTTTTTGCGGGTTTGAATTCGCATTCTCGGCGGCTACGGCCTCTTGTAAACCACCCCGCCCTTCATCACAAAATCCACTTTCTCCAGCACGCTAATATCGCTCAGCGGATCGCCCGGCGCCGCCACAATATCAGCCAATTTCCCCGGCTCGATCGTCCCAATCTTGTCTTGTATTCCCAGTAGTTCAGAAGCTGTCACCGTGGCCGCGCGAATCGCTTGCGCCGGCGTCATCCCCCATTTCACCATGTAGGAAAATTCTTTCGCTGGATTCTCCGTCCAGGCAAAGCCGCCCACATCCGTCCCGAACGCAATCTTCACTCCCGCCCTCATAGCCCGCCGGAACGTGTCTTCATGAATTTTCAGCATCTGTAGCCAAACCGGCGCGCCCTCCGCCGCCCGGCCCTGCGCCACGTACTCGCCCACGTAAATCGTCGGCACGTAGTAAACTCCGCGCGCGGCCATGGTCTTCAAATCTTCGTCTGCGATGTAGTCTCCATGCTCGATGGAATCAACGCCGGCCTCTACCGAATTGTGTACTCCATTTAACGCCACCGCGTGAGATGCGACTTTGTGCCGCTGACGGTGCGCTTCGTCCACGATGGCGCGCAGTTCGTCGAGGGTAAAAGTAGGGATATCGTCCAGTACTCCGTCTTCCCGTACTCGATAGCCGCGGTCGCTGTACACCTTGATCCAATCCGCGCCGTACATGATCTGCTCGCGCACCGCTTTGCGCGCCTCATCCGGCCCATCCACCACCTGCACGCCATGCGGCACCGGAACGTTCGGCGCATACCCCAGCAGCGGATACGCCCCGGTCACATCCAGCGCCCGCGTTACCACCTGCATGCGCGGTCCCGGGATCACGCCATTCTCAATCGCCTTCTTGACATCTACATCGGCATAGCCCGCACCTTCGGTTTCGAGATCGCGAATCGAGGTAAATCCATACTCCAGCGCCCGCCGCGCATTCACCGTCGCCAGAATCGTGCGGTATTCCGGGGATTGCTTGAGCAGTTGCGCGTCGTAGTCTGCCGTTGTGATGTCACCCTGCAGGAGCACGTGCGTATGCGTGTCGATGAGCCCCGGCAGGCATGTTTCATAGGAGAGATCGATGACGCTAGCTCCTCCAGGAACCGCCGCCGGAACAGCAGCTATCTTGTCCCCGTCAATTTCCACGAAGACGTTCTTCTGCGCCCGCTCCGCCTTCCCATCGAGCAGAGTCCCGCAGTGCAGGAAAACTATTTTGTGCGCCGCGGCCGGGTTAGCACTCTGTCCAACGGCGGCGGGCATCAGAAGAAAAAGGAGCAAGCCTCGAAGAAGAAGAGGATTCATCTCAAACACCTCCAAGTTCGCTTGGCATAGGTTGGCCAACGGCCAAAAGCCAACGACCAACGACCAACGACCTAGCACTGCTTCTCTGCATTTCCTGTGCGCACGTTGTGGAAATTCCGGGAAGCGAGTCTAGCAGATTCGTTTGCGGCTGCTTCGTGAAAGTGAGAATGTTACTGCGCCATGCGCATTCAAGCGCGGTTAGTTAAGCATCACCTTCATCTGTTAAATTTTTTTTCGCAGCCCGGGTTTCTTTTTGTGAGTTGCACCAATCTTATGGAATTGACCACGCCTGCCTCTGCGCGTAGATTTCTCATCACCGCCACGACAACTCCAGTTGACGTCAAACAGCGAAGTCAGCAACACAATTACTTTCATCGAAGGTGACAGCTGTGACTAAGACAGCCAGGAAGTGGCAGGTTTACCGCAATAAATGTTTGATCCGGGCAAAGCAACTTACGCGTGCGCTGACCTTTGTGGATTCACTCGGGCGCGAGCATCGCGGAAAGAAAGGAGACTACCTGGTGGAATCCGACGCCGGTACCCGGCGCATCTGGCCGCGCCAGCTTTTCGAAGACTCTCACGTATGTATGGAACCGGTGGACCTGCATTCCGGTGTGTCTACTCCGGTGCTCCGGAAGAGAGACCGTAACCCAAGCATTCCAAAGCGCATTGGTCCGAAAGGAACCAAGGACATTCCCTGTGCAAAACCAGCGTCCCAGCCCCGCACCCTAGCCGTTAATTCCTTGCGATACAATATGTAGCGATGCCCTCTTGACAGCCCCAACATACGGGAGTACTGTTGCCATCCCATAGAGCTGTAAACGTCTCCGGAAACGGAGGCGGCGATGCAAGGCAAAAGGCTAGGAAAACCGGGTGGGGACCCTGGGCCGAGGTGACTCGGAGCTCCCTCCTTGGGGTTGGGCGTACTTCCTACCAGTGCAATGGGCCCTGCTGACCGAATTCGGTCCCTGGGGCGTAGTCATTCTGTGCGGTGGCCGTTTCCCGATCTGGCCGGTCGGGGAGTCCCTTCGGGGAAACGACAATAGTTTGACAATCCATAGCTTTACGCGCCTTGCAAGGGACAAGCGCTAGTTGCAGCTTTTCCCAAATTTGGCGTCGAGGGCCCCGTTGGGCTGCCGCTTCGTCTGGTTTTTACGAGTCCTTGGCAAGCGATTAAAAATCAATTAAAGAAACGGGCCCCAGAGTCCGCAGGAGACAGGAAATGTCGGAAGTACGTGAGCAGCGAGTCCCCATCAGCGCCGAGATCCCCGCGAGCGCGGTCCCGACGAATGCCATTCCCCAGAAGGCCCCCGGCCTGACCTTCCGCCGTTTCTTTACCGAGCCCGATGTCTCCCCCTACGACAACGTCGAATGGGAGCTGCGCACCGCCCAGATCACCGATTCTCAGGGCGGGGTCATCTTCGAGCAGAAAGATGTCGAAGTCCCCAAAGATTGGTCCATGACCGCCACTAACATCGTGGCCAGCAAGTACTTGCACGGAACCCTCGATACGCCCGAGCGCGAAACCGGAGTCCGCCAACTGGTCCGCCGCGTGGCCGAGACCATCCGCGACTGGGGCTTGTCGCAAGGCTACTTCCGCACTCCGGAAGACGGCGCCGTCTTCCACGACGAGCTGGTTCACATCCTCATCCGCCAGTATGCGGCTTTCAACTCTCCGGTCTGGTTTAACGTTGGCTGCGACCGCATCGAGCCCAACTCCGACGCGCAGAACTGGCACTGGAACCCGCGCACGCAAAATGTCGAGTTCGGCGTCACCGGATACAAAAATCCGCAGTGCTCCGCCTGCTTCATCAACTCGGTGAAGGATTCGCTCGACTCTATCCTCACCCTGGCCAAGACCGAAGGCATGCTCTTCAAGTGGGGCTCCGGCACCGGCACCAATCTCTCTTCGCTGCGCTCTTCCACCGAAGGCCTGAGCGGCGGCGGCACGGCCAGCGGCCCGCTCAGCTTCATGAAGGGCTTTGACGCCTTTGCCGGCGTAATCAAATCGGGCGGCAAGACCCGCCGCGCCGCCAAAATGGTAATTCTCAACGTCGACCATCCCGATATCGAAGACTTCATCCTCTGCAAGCAAAAAGAAGAAGCCAAGGCGCACGCTCTCGTCGCCATGGGATACGACGGCTCGCATCCCGACTCCGATGCTTACTCGTCCATCTTCTTCCAGAACGCCAACAACTCCGTCCGCGTCACCGACGACTTCATGTACGCCGTCCTCCGCGACACCGACTTCTCGCACGCGCGCCGTCCGCGACGGCCGTCCCATGAAGACCTACAAAGCCAAGGAACTGCTTCACCTGATCTCCGACGCCACCTGGCACTGCGGCGATCCCGGCATGCAATACGACACCACGGTCAACCGCTGGCACACCTCGAAGAACACCGCGCGCATTAACGCCAGCAACCCCTGCAGCGAGTACATGTTCCTCGACGACTCCGCCTGCAACCTGGCCAGCCTGAATCTGCTGAAGTTCGCCCCCAACGGGACGTTCGACGTAGCCGCCTATCGCCACGCCGTCGACATCCTCATCACCGCCCAGGAAATCATCGTAGACAACGCCGGCTACCCGACGGAGCGAATCATGCGCAACTCGCATGACTACCGTCCGCTGGGTCTGGGCTACGCGAATCTAGGCGCTCTGCTAATGGCCGCCGGCTTGCCCTACGACTCCGACGCCGGCCGCGACTACGCCTCCTGCGTAACCGCCATCATGTGCGGCGAAGCGTATCTGCAGTCCTCCAGAATCGCCGAATTGTGCGAACCCCTGGCCCCAGCAACCGAAGCCACAAAGAAGGGTCTAGCCGAAACAAATCTAGGCGCAACCTTCCGGAACCGAAATGCCGGCAGTGGCACGACCCATGTGGGACCGGGTCTTCGACCCGGTCAGGAGCGCAGCTCCGCCTTCCCCGGAGCAGCCTGCCCCGGCTGGTACATCAACCGCGAACCGTTCCTCGACGTAATCCGCATGCACCGCGCTTCCGTCAACAACATCAACAAGCTCAACGTCCCCATTCCGCTCTACGAAGCCAGCAAACAATGCTGGGACGAAGCTCTCTCCCACGGCGAAAAACACGGCTACCGCAACTCCCAAGTCACGGTTCTAGCCCCGACAGGAACGATAGGGTTCATGATGGATTGCGATACGACCGGCATCGAGCCTGACCTCGCGCTCGTGAAGTACAAGAAGCTGGTCGGCGGCGGGATGATCAAGATCGTCAATCAGACGGTGCCGACCGCGCTGTTCAAGCTGGGATACACCCACGAGCAGGCCGACGCCATCGTCAGCTACATCGACGCCACCGGAACCATCGAAGGCGCGCCGCATGTGAAAGACGATCACCTCGCCGTGTTTGACTGCTCGTTCAAGCCGGCGAAGGGGACGCGGTCCATCCACTACCTCGGCCACCTGAAGATGATGGCGGCGGCGCAGCCGTTCATCTCCGGAGCGATTTCCAAAACCGTCAATCTGCCGGAGAACGCATCCGTCGAAGACATCATGGAGGCCTACCTGCAGGCCTGGAAGCTGGGGCTGAAGGCGGTGGCCGTCTATCGCGATGGCTGCAAGAAGTCGCAGCCGCTCTCGGCGGCTGGGACGAAGACGGCAACGTCTTCCAAGGAAGACTCGCGAGTGTCCGCGCCACACGTTGAGGAAGACGATCTCGACGCTCCGCCGCGCGCCGTCCGCCACCGCCTGCCCGACGAGCGCATGTCGGTAACCCACAAATTCGCCGTCGGAGACCACGAGGGCTACATCATCGTAGGCCTCTATCCCAACGGGCAGCCGGGCGAAATTTTTGTAACCATGGCGAAGGAAGGCTCGACCGTCAGCGGCCTGATGGACAGCTTCGCCCTGGCCACTTCGATCGCGCTGCAGCACGGCGTCCCGCTGAAGCTGCTCTGCGAAAAATTCGCCCACACCCGCTTCGAGCCCAGCGGCTGGAGCAAAATGCCCGACATCGGCTACGCCAAGTCGATCATGGACTACATCTTCCGCTGGCTCCAACTACGCTTCCTAACCGGCCAGCAGCAAACGCTATTCGACAACCTGCGGCCTAGGTCGCTATCCGCCGCGCCGGCAGGAGAAGGAATCCGCGAGCTAAATGGCTCTTCGGACGCTGGGCCAACGACCAACGACCAAGGACCAAGGACCGGTTCTCTCCACGCCGCCGACGCCCTAGCCGAAATCGTCGACCTGGGCGATGCCCCAACCTGCAGCTTCTGCGGCAGCATCATGACGCGGAATGGGAGTTGCTATCGCTGCATGAGCTGCGGGAGTACGAGCGGATGTTCGTAAAGGAAGGTTGTGAGGCGGATTGTTGAGAACGACGCGAGCCTGGGCGGCTAAAGTGCCGAGGGAAAGAACGCGGGCGGGGGCGCCCGCGCCACACTCATTGTTTCGAAGTAAGAGATTTGGAAGGCAACGAGATGGAAATTACAGAAGAGCCATAAACATTGCCTTACACATGCCCATGTGTAACAATCTACACATGGCAACGAATTTAGCCTTGGACGACAAGCTCATCGAGGAAGCGCGGCGTGCCGGAAAGCACCGAACCAAGAAGGAAGCCGTAACCGCGGCCCTGGACGAATACGTCAAGCGTCGCAAACAGCAGCGCATCCTGCAAGCGTTCGGCACTTTTGAGTTTGATCCGTCCTACGACTACAAAGCTGAGCGGCGCCGCCGTTCATGACCGTGCTGGTGGACACGACCATCTGGTCGCTGGCTCTGCGGCGCAAACCGGGCGACCTGAACGCGCGCGAGCAGGCGCTGTCCCGCGCCCTGGCAGAGCTGATCCGGGACGGGCGGGCGCAGATCATGGGCGTGATCCGGCAGGAACTGCTCTCCGGGATTCGCGAAGAGGCTCGCTTTGAAAAGCTGCGTGGCTATTTGGGCGCCTTCGACGATGCGACGCTTGAGGATCGCGACTACGAAGAAGCGGCCCGAATGCACAACCGCTGCCGCGCCCGCGGAATCGCAGGGTCGGCCATCGACTTTCTGATTTGTGCCGTGGCGCAACGGAGGAATTGGCAGATTTTCACTACCGACGACGATTTTGCGCGGTATAGCAAGGTTCTCGCCGTCAAGCTCTATCCGTCGGGATGAGGCCATGTGGGGACAGGCGCCATCGCCCGTCCAGGCCGAGCCAAGGGTCGGCAGGCTTTTTGATGGCGGTGGCACGGGTATGTGAGCGAAGCTCAGAAGCGCTTTCGGAAAGGGTTTAGAAAACGGGTTTCGGAGAGGCTTTCGGGAAGGGCATGGCTTCAGCCATGCCGACACGTCCCAAACCTCGACGGCTTCAGCCGCTGAGGTTCTAACTGAAGACCGAAGACGTACTGTAAGGGGGTCACGGTGCCGTGGCCCTTTTAGATTTTATGGCTCGAATTTCGCAATGGATAAGGAGTCGCGCCCATTAGCGCCGACGGATCATGATAGCACTGCCAGATGGGAAATGATTTCCGGCAGCGCCGAAACGTTTCCCGGGTCGGCCATCAGTGGTTCACGAGCCTGAGTTGAGTCAAAGGCCAACAAACATGCGGTGTTCCGTGAGTCTGAGATCCGAGCCGGCGGCTTTGGCGCCGAACGGCGCGACTCGGCGCGGTGGGGACTCGGACAGGCGCCGACAAGTCGCGCACGGGGGGGAGGCCAGTATCAAGCATTCATAAGCGATCTAAGACACCAGTCTAATACCTAACAATCCCATATTCTGGCCATATACAGGGTAAACAAGCCGTGAAGCGTGCGGGATCGGCGTTCTTGGCAACCCATTAGCGCCGACGGATCATGATAGCACTGCCAGATGGGAAATGATTTCCGGCAGCGCCGAAACGTTTCCCGGGTCGGCCATCAGTGGTTCACGAGCCTGAGTTGAGTCAAAGGCCAACAAACATGCGGTGTTCCGTGAGTCTGAGATCCGAGCCGGCGGCTTTGGCGCCGAACGGCGCGACTCGGCGCGGTGGGGACTCGGACAGGCGCCGACAAGTCGCGCACGGGGGAGGCCAGTATCAAGCATTCATAAGCGATCTAAGACACCAGTCTAATACCTAACAATCCCATATTCTGGCCATATACAGGGTAAACAAGCCGTGAAGCGTGCGGGATCGGCGTTCTTGGCAACCCATTAGCGCCGACGGATCATGATAGCACTGCCAGATGGGAAATGATTTCCGGCAGCGCCGAAACGTTTCCCGGGTCGGCCATCAGTGGTTCACGAGCCTGAGTTGAGTCAAAGGCCAACAAACATGCGGTGTTCCGTGAGTCTGAGATCCGAGCCGGCGGCTTTGGCGCCGAACGGCGCGACTCGGCGCGGTGGGGACTCGGACAGGCGCCGACAAGTCGCGCACTGCCAAACTCAGATACGAGCACACAACGGCATGCCGTAGACGACCTACGAAATATAGATTTACCAAGGGCAGCAGGGGGGTGGTGAAAAGCGGTTGACAGCCATCGCTTAGATGTGTAAACGTTAATGCTCAAAGGACCGAGAATAATGAAGGAGTCAAGCGAACACAAGAGACGGCCCAAGGGCACACTTCCACCATTCTTGATGCTAGGTGATGCTCTGGATCTTGCCTTAAGAGTGTACGAACACGGAGGAGGCGCCGCGAGTTTCGACCTATTTTCGCAGCTGGCGGGCAATTCGGCCAGCAGCAGTACGTTCGTCAAGAAATTGGCATCGCTCAAGTTGTATGGCCTCGTGGCGGAACAGAATAAGACAATCACGCTCACGGATGTGGGGCTGGCGATCGCTGCACCTACCGAGGCCGATGGGGCACCCTCGGCTAGGAAGGCCGCCTTTCTGAGAGTGGATGTTTTCAACCGAATCTATGAACGGCACAAAGGCAAACTTTTGCCGGCCGATGAATTCTTGCGCAACATTGTCCAGAACGAACTGGGCTTCCCTCGGGATGTCGCTGATCTTTGGGTGCGTTCGTTCAAGGACGGCGCTCGTACCGCCGGCCTATTGCTCGAGCGGCCAGACGGAAAGACTCAGGTTCGGGACGCCGCCATCTTTGAAATCACCAGGACCGACGCGCCGACGGCCTCGGCTCCATCGATGGTCGAGAGCCGTGCTCCCTCGAGAAATGACTTCATCGATGTCACCGTTCCACTTTCTGCTAGCGGACAGAGTTCGCGTTTCGAGGTATCCGGCGGACGTTACGCGAGCTTTTACGTGCCTGACAAAATCACGAAGCGCGATGCCGAAAAGTTGAAGGCTGCACTTACAGGGCTTAGCGCAATCATCGACTCGCTGGTGGTCGATGAGAGCGACGTTTGAAAGCATCCCGCGCGGCAGAATCAACGGGATATCTTAGGGGACGTTATCCGTCCCCGGGAAATACAGAATGGCTAAACCAAAAGGAACATCGTTCCGCCGGACGTTCACGCACTGGCGCAGCGGCAAGAAATATGACGCCCGCGACTACGGCCACAAATCGTGGCCGATTGGTGGCAAGACAAAGTAATCCAACCGAGGGCACTCGCGGTGCCCTCTTAGCCGCGGGGAGTCCGTGAAAGACTCCCCGCAATTATGCAGGCGAGAGGAACGTTATTTCAAGCGCCGAATCGGGGCAGAATTGAGGATCGAATATGTCGAAGCCCAAGAATCTTCCGCCGGGCAGCCGGGCGCCGCTTTCGGGCGAGTACCAGGGAATCGGCCCACGTGGCGGAAAACATGGTGAAGTAACGGTCCCGAAGGGGCACACTTTACCGCCCGCTCCAAAGGGTACAACGTACACCTTAGTGCGGCCCGCACACAATAAGTCGGGCCGACGCTAACGTCTCGAACGGGCGGCCGGGTGCCTCACATCTCGCGGTTGAGATGTGGGTCTCCCGATTCCAAGTCTCGCGTTTCGCGTAGTTGTTTCACCCCCCACCGCGGAATCGGAGCCTGCTAACATGAACACTGTTGTGACCGCCCCACACCGAGAAGACAACGCCGTCATAAAGGCACCCGAGAGCATAAGCGGCGATGACCGCGCCGTTGATGTGTATTTCTCGGCGGATGTTGAGACCGACGGGCCCATACCGGGCCCATACTCCATGCTGTCGTTCGCGCTCGTCTATGCTGGCGCTTTCGACGGGCACAATTTCGCACGTCCCAATGACTATGCCCGAACTTTTTACCGCGAACTGAAGCCCATCTCCGATAACTATCAGCCTGGGGCGCTGCGTGTGAACGGCCTCGACCGAGACAGACTCTGCAAACACGGCGAGGCTCCTGAATCCGCGATGACCGACGCCTTTGATTGGATTAAGGAAGTTGCTGGAAGCAAAAAGCCGGTGTTGGTAGCCTATCCATTGAGCTTTGACTGGGCGTGGCTCTATTGGTATTTCATTCGGTTCTCGTCGAAGGGATCTCCTTTTAATCACTCGCTATGCTTCGACATGAAGACGGCATTCGCAATCAAAGCCGGCATCCCGATCTCTGAGGCCGGCAGGTCAAAGATTCTTCCCTCACTACTCCCCCGTCGCGGACACACGCATCATGCGCTGGATGATGCTACGGAACAGGCAGAAATTTTCGCGAACCTCTTTCAGTGGGAAGGCAGCAATGGGAGAACTCCTTGAACGGCGGCGGTTAGAGACGGCGAAACGAATCGGAAAGCTGCGCAGCGAGTTGCCGCGAGCGGCGCAGCTTTGCGGCGAGACCGCCTGCGTCTACATGACAGGATCCTTTGGCCGGGGCGAGGCCAGCGCGCACAGCGATCTCGATCTATTTATCGTCGGTCAGGGTACCAAAGAAACCCCAGCCCTCTCTCGTCTGAACCAGATTCTGGTCAAGGCAGATCTTATCGAAGCGAGCAAGAAACTTGGCCTCCCCGAATTCTCTGGGGATGGCCAGTATCTCACCCATCACTCGATTGCAGAGTTGCTGGGGACGCTGGGCAAGCCCGAAGACGACGCCACCAACACCTTCACGGCACGTCTGCTCCTTTTGCTTGAGAGCTCACCGCTCGTGGGAGAAACTGCCTACCGGCGAATTGTCGATGATGTGATCAAGTCCTATTGGAGAGATTATGAGGACAATAAAAAGGAATTCATTCCGGCGTTTTTGGCGAACGACATCCTGCGGATGTGGAGGACGTTTTGTGTAAATTACGAAGCACGGACGCAGAGCGTGCCGCCTGAGAAAAAAGCTAAGCGGAGCCTGAAGAACTACAAGCTCAAGCACAGCCGATTGTTAACCTGCTACTCGGCACTGCTGTATTTGCTTGCGCTCTATTCCAGAAACGGAACGGTCAGCCGTACGGATGCCGCGAACATGATTCTTCTTACCCCCACCCAGCGGCTTGAGTGGCTGCTATTGCAAGCGGAACTGGCAAGCGCCAAGGCGACAGTTGCGAAGCTAATCAACGGATACGAGCGTTTTCTCATCAAAACCGCTGCCCCCGAGAATGATCTCGTTGCCAGATTTCTGGATAAACAAGTGAAGAAAGAATATTGGGGATCGGCGTTTGAGTTTGGTGATTTGGTGTTCCAAGCCTTCAGCGCGATAGGAAACAACAACCGGTTCCATCGTCTCCTCGTGGTGTAGGGCGGAGGCAGCCGTGGGAGTTGCGCCGCACCGGCGCGTTCTCAAATCCCCCGCGGGCGTGCGGCACGGTTGAAGCCGTGCCCTTCCACGGTGCTGCAAGCTGGTACCTCAGCGGCTGAAGCCTTCCGTCAGGGTGAGGGCCTTGACGCAGCGCTCGAAGCGCTGCTCCACCAATAGTCATTGTTCTCGGCAGCAGTCAGGTGCAAGCATGGCTATTGCGGGGTGCGAGGGAACACAAGGTCCCTCGACTTCGCTCGGGATGACAGTCTTCCTGCTGCTGGAAGTTGTGATCGCTGATGACAATCTTCCTGCTGGAATTCTGATCGCTAGTTTCTGATTGCTTAAGTCAAGGGCAAAATTGGCTGCGGGGCGGAAAAATCTTGTCAATATGGCGGAATTACACGAATGCTTGTATGTGCATGTTGCGGTGGGAAATATATTGTCGGCGGGCGTGTCCCATTTTACCTAGGGAATGTGCCATACTTGAAGTATAGAGTTTGTTGGCGGATGTTTTGCCTTGGTGGTTAGAGTCGCGGGCGAGGACGCCCGCGCCACACTCGATCACCTCCACGCAGTTCGACATCATTCAATCGAAATCAATAGAGCGCGGCCTTGCGGCCGCGTTTTTTATTTGGAGAACACTACATTATGAAAAACATGGGCAGCGAAGGGCGGACTTGCAAGCAACTGGGGGAGTGGGCGGAACTATGTTTTATGGCGCGGGCGGCGGACCGGGGGTTTACGGTGTCGCGTCCGCATGGGGACTCGGCTAGTTATGACGTGGGGGTCGAGCACAATGGAGGGTTCTTGCGGGTGCAGGTGAAGTGCACCACGTTTCAGAGGAAGGGATCGTACACGTGCAATATCGTGGGGCCGAAGAGAGAGCGCTATGGGCCGGGGAAGCTGGATTTCTTTGCGGTGTATCTGGTGCCGGTGGATGTTTGGTATCTGATTCCGTTTGAGGTGGTGGAGGGGAACTTGTCGCTGAACTTGACGCCGCGCAAGGGGCATAAGTTTGCGCAGTATATGGAAGGCTGGAATTTGCTGCGGAGAGAGAAGCTTGGGAGGAAGAGGGTGGTTCGGCGGCGAACGAATGAGTCGGTGGGTGCTGGTGAGTGAATCCGGCGCGGGGCGTAAAATCGTATCTTGGCTACCCAGAACTTTTTCCTGGGCTAAGTTGTGCCGGCCCTTCGGGGCTCTGGTTGCCGTGGTGCAAGGGCGGGGCACGCCGCTGTGGCAGTTGCGCCGTAGCGGCGTTTTCTCGAATCTGGCGCGGGCGTGCGGCCCGCTGTAGGGGCTGCCCCGGTACGTACGTCGGGAAGCGCTTGCTTTCTTGATGCGTCGGTTAAAAATACTCGCGATGGCCGCAACCGCCGTTGTTCTACTGGGATTTGTCGCTGCCTGTGTTGGCGTCTGGGCCTGGCAAGCCCATCTTGTTTTCTATCCTCGCGCAGAGGTCGTAAGTACTCCCGAAGCGTTCGGAGCCAGCTTTGAAGAGGTTAGCATTCCGGTCGCGAGCGCGACCGGCAAGGCGGCAACTCTCGATGGCTGGTGGATTCCAGCGGAGCGAGGCACGAAGGCGCTGCTCTACCTGCACGGCAATGGGGACAACATCGGCGCCAATGCCGAGCACGCGGTGCGGCTGCATTCGCTTGGGCTCTCGGCTCTGACATTTGACTATCGCGGCTACGGCCGCAGCACTGGCGGCTTTCCCTCGGAGGCGAAGGTTTACGCGGATGCGGAAACTGCCTGGAAATACCTGGTCGAACAGCGTGGCTTCCGGCCCGATCATATCTTTGTCTATGGTCACTCGCTCGGCGGCGCAGTGGCTATTGAACTGGGGACGCACCACCCCGACGCAGCTGGTTTGATTGTTGAGAGCAGCTTAACTTCTGTTGCGGATATGGGCCGCCAGCTCCCGATGTTCCGGTTCTTGCCGTTGGGGCTGCTCGTGCGGGAGCGTTTTCAAAGCATTTCCAAAGTGGGTTCGCTGAAGACATCGGTGTTGTTTCTGCATGGTACCAGCGATCAGACTGTGCCGTACCAAATGAGCCAGCAGCTTTACGCCGCCGCGCGTCAGCCTAAGCAGTTGGTGCTGATTCCCGGAGGACATCATGCGGATTGCGCGGCGGTGGGCGGGGCTTTGTATATGGATGCGGTTCGGGGATTTGTCACGCGGGTGCCGGGCATGCAACCGTAGCACCACGCGGCGTTAGGTCGGTGCCTGCGCGGGACGAGGGCGGGACGCCCTCTGGACAGCCGGCGAGACGCCGCTGCCAGACGACTCCGATTACAGTAGAATAAGGCCCTTGCTTTCGCTCCCCGGAATATCGCTGCCCGCCCGGCTTGCCCCACGCCGGAACTCTGTCCCGCAGGATGCTCTATGCGGCAACTGACCCGCCTTCTGCGATATGTGGCGCCGTATCTGCTGCAACTGGTGCCCGGTGTTTTGTTGTTGGCGGGCGTGGGCTTTCTGGAAGCCTTCCGGCTGGTGCTGGTCAAGCCGATTTTGGACCGCGTGCTGAATCCTTCGTCCGGCTCGCAGAACATTCAACTTTTCACGCTGCCGGGAACGGGTCACGTCGTCTACTTGCAGCAGTTCGTTCCCTCGCATCTTCACAATGCGTGGACGATTGTGGCTTACGCGCTGGTGGCTTCCACCATCCTGAAAGGAATTTTTGACTACGCCGGCACTTACCTGGTGAACCATGCCGGGTTTGGCATGATCACTGATCTACGCAATGACCTGTACAACTCCGTGCTGCGACGGTCGGCGGCGTTTTTTCAGACGCACACTACGGGGACCCTGATCTCGACCATCATCAACGATATCGAGCGCGTGCAGTACGCCATGTCGAGCGTGATGGCGGAGTTTCTGCAGCAGTTTTTTACCTTCCTGTTCATGGCGATGGCGGTAGTAATCCTGGGGCGGAGCCTGGCGTGGGTGCTGGTATTGTTCGTTCCTTTCATCATCTACTCGGCGGCCAAGATCGGGCGCCGCGTGCGCCATACGACGCGCCGCGGCCAGGACAAGCTGGCTGACATCCAGAATATTCTCCAGGAAACCATCACCGGCAACCGCATCGTGAAGGCCTTCAGCATGGAGTCGTGGGAGATTGCGCGCTTTCGCAGCGCTGCGCAGAGGCTGTTCAAAGCAAACCTGCGTTCGGTGGCCGCCGCGGCTATCAGTTCTCCGCTGATGGATATTTTTGGAGCGATCGCGATTGCGCTGCTCTTGCTGCTGGGCCGGGCGAAAATCTCGCACGGTGATTTCACGCTGGGTGCATTTGGCGCGTTTATTGCTGCGGTGTTCAGCCTGTACAACCCGGTGCGGAAGTTTGCGCTGTTCAATAATAATTTTCAGCAGGCGCTGGGTGCGTCGTCGGAAATATTCAAGTTCATGGATACGGAAGACGATGTACGGGAAAAACCGGGCGCCAAGCCTTTACCCGCATTTTCCCGCAGCATCCGCTTCGAACATGTTTGCTTCTCCTATCAGCCCAACGGTGACGAGGCCCGTGAGATTCTGCGCGATATCAACCTTGAGGTCAATGCCGGGGAAGTTCTGGCCGTAGTGGGGTCGAGCGGCGCCGGCAAAAGCACGCTGGTGCATCTGATTCCCCGCTTTTTCGACGTTACTGCAGGACGATTGCTGGTCGACGGACTCGATTTGCGCGACACGACCCTCACCTCGCTGCGCCCCCAAGTCGGCATTGTCACGCAGGAGACCGTGCTCTTTAACGACACTCTGCGCAACAACATCGCTTACGGGCAGCCGGGTATCTTGCAGAAAGAAGTCGAGTCCGCAGCCCGCGCGGCGCTCGCCCACGACTTTATAATGGACCTACCCTCGGGGTACGAGACGGTAATCGGGGAACGCGGCGTGCGGCTCTCGGGAGGAGAGCGGCAACGCATCGCCATCGCGCGCGCGCTGCTGAAAAATGCCCCGATTTTGATTTTGGACGAGGCCACTTCGGCGCTGGATAGCGAGTCGGAAGCGCTGGTGCAATCGGCGTTGCATAATTTGATGACTGGCCGCACCGTGTTGGTGATCGCCCATCGTCTGTCAACGGTGCGCCGCGCCGATCGCATCGTAGTGTTGGAAAACGGCACGATCGCCGATGTGGGTACGCATGAGGAGTTGATGAAGAAGCTGGGCACCTATCGGCGCCTCTACGAACTTCAGTTCGCGGAATCCGACCGGCCGAGGGTGGAGGTTGGAGGGCGGTAGGGGTATTCTGACATCTCAAACACAAACCTAGTAGCTTGCTAGTGGCTTAGACAAACGTAGTGGCTTAGATTGGTCGAGACGAAACATCCATGCCCATCCGCTCCATGACGGGGTTCGCGCAGGTCAAAGGACAGATCAATGGCCGGCTGGGCTTCACCCTGTCGTTGAAGTCGGTGAATCACCGTTTCCTCGATCTCCACTTCCGTCTGCCCTCCGACAGCGATTCTCTGGAGATGAAGCTGCGCCGCGTGCTCAAAGAAAAGCTGGCTCGTGGGCACGTGGAATTAGCGTTGAATCTGGAACGCTCCGGCGGCGACAATTTCGCCCTGAATCGACAGATGGTCGGCACTTACATCGCAGCGTTTCGCGCGGCCGCAGCGGAATTCAGCCTCGTGGCAGAACCCGATCTCAATACTATTCTCCGCATTCCCGGCGCACTGGAGGCCGCAGTGCTTCCCGCCGACGGCGAACTGGAGACTTCGGTCCTCGCTCAAATAAATGAGGCACTGCACAAGCTCAACCAAATGCGCGAAGAAGAAGGACGCGGCACCGAACGCGAACTTCGGCACTGCATGGCTCAGGTGCAAGCAGCCAGTGAGGGGGTTGAGAAGCACCGGCACACCGTATTACAAGCCTATGCCGAGCGCCTTAAGCTCCGCATGCAAGAGCTGGTTGGAAGCCAAGTGGAACCCGAAAGAGTTTTGCAGGAAGCCGCCCTGCTGGTGGATCGCAGCGATATTCAGGAGGAGTTGGTCCGCCTGCACACTCACGTGAAACATTTCCTCGGCTTGCTCGATCAAGGCGGCGAAGTGGGCAAGAAGCTCGACTTCCTGTTGCAGGAGATGAATCGTGAGGCCAATACGCTGCTGTCCAAAACCTCGGGGCTGGCCGGCGAAGCGTTAAAGATTACGGAGATGGGACTGGCGATCAAGACTGAGATCGAAAAAGCCCGCGAACAGGTGCAGAACATCGAATGACGACCGCCTTCATTATTTCGGCGCCCTCGGGCTCCGGCAAGTCAACCTTGGTCAACGAAGTTCGTCCCCTCATCCCTGATCTGGATTTCTCCGTTTCCTATACCACGCGCAAGCCCCGCGGCCCAGAAAGAGACCGGCGGGAGTATTGTTTTGTCTCGCGCTCGGAATTCGAAGAGATGATTCGCCGCGGCGAATTTCTCGAGTATGCCGACGTCTTTGGCATTGGCGATTACTACGGCACTCCTCGGCGCGCTCTTGAAGAGGCCATTCGCAACGGCCGCGATCTGTTACTCGATATCGACGTCAAAGGAGCCGAGCAGGTTAAGCAGAAGCTCCCCGAAGCGGTGAGAATTTTCCTCCTGCCTCCCAGCCGTCAGGAACTGGAGAAGCGCCTGAGGCTGCGCAGCCAGGACGCAGAAGAAGTGATTCAGCGCCGATTGGTCACGGCCTCTCGTGAGATTGAGAAATACTCCGAATACGACTATATTTTGATCAACGACCGCCTGGACGAATCCACTAAAGCGCTGCAGGCGATCCTTCTCGCGGAAAAAGCGAAACGCTCAGGAGCCCAGCAGTCCGTCGTTGACACTGATACCATACAGAGAGCCGAGCGCTTCCGGTTGGAAAACGTTCGTCAGCGCGTGCAACCGATTCTGGCCTCGTTTGCGGCGGCCGCAACACCGGGTGGACGCTAGCAGCAGGGGAGAACACTTATGAAGTTGATGGACGGGTTCGACAGCAATTATCGCTATATCCTGGTGGCCGCGCGGCGCGCCCGGCAATTGCAGAGCGGCGCGCCTCCGGTGATCGACACCCACTCCCGCAAGCCATGCCGCATCGCGCAGGATGAAATCAAGGCCGGCAAAGTGAAGTGGATGATTCCTGAAGTGGTCAAAGCGCCCGCCGAGGCCGTCAGCGAGATTCTGGACAAAGCGCTCGGCCAGGAAAACTGAAGCGTAGCGCCGGCGTCCCGCCACCTTTCAGAACTATCATTCTGAGGAGCGCGGCGACGAAGGATCTGCTGTTTGCCGGCGCCCAAGGAAAGCAGATTTCCCGCTCCGCTCGAAATGGCAAGGTTTGCAAGCGGAAGTTCTCTCCATGAAAGTCGCTCTCGGAGTCTCCGGCGGAATCGCGGCCTACAAGGCAGCGGAGATTGTGCGCCTACTACAAGACCGCGGCATCCGCGTGCAAGTCATCATGACGCGAGCGGCGCAGGAGTTTATCCGCCCTCTTACCTTTGCAGCACTCTCCGGTGAAAAAGTCATTACCGACATGTTTTCCGGAGGCGAGCATGAGCCGAACATTGATTCCGCCGTCGAACACATTGCTGTGGCGCAGTCGATTGACGCACTTCTGGTCGCGCCGGCCACTGCCGACGTTCTCGCCAAATTCGCCCAGGGCATCGCCAGCGACTTTCTGGCTACCCTTTATTTGGCAACCACTGCGCCAGTGATCGTCGCGCCTGCCATGAACGTCAATATGTGGGATCATCCGGCGACGCAGGCGAATCTGGCAACCTTGCGAATGCGAGGCGTGAAGATCGTCGAGCCCGGCGAGGGTTACCTGGCCTGCGGTATGACCGGTCCCGGGCGGCTGGCCGAGAATGAGGCCATTGTTGCCGCCGTCTTGGAAGCCCTGGGCGCGTCGCAGGATCTGTCCGGCGAGACTGTGCTGATCACCGCCGGTCCCACACGCGAGAAGATCGACCCGGTGCGCTACCTTACCAACCGCTCCAGCGGGCGCATGGGCTACGCCCTCGCCGAAGCTGCGTTGCGCCGGGGCGCTCGAGTGATTCTGGTCAGCGGCCCGACTGCGCTCAAGCCTCCGGGTGCGGCGGAAGTTACACAGGTTGAATCGGCGGAGGAGATGCGCGAAGCTGTTTTGAGGTTACTGCCGCAAGCGACCATCGTCATCAAGACCGCCGCGGTCGCGGATTATCGCCCTAAGCATCGAGCCGAGCAAAAGATAAAGCGCACCGGGCCAATGGCGCTCGATCTCGAACCGACGACCGACATTCTTGCCGAGTTAGCGCGGCATAAGCAATCGCAACTCATCGTCGGCTTTGCCGCTGAGACGCAGAATGTGCTGGAGAATGCCCGCAAGAAGCTGGCTTCGAAGTCGCTCGATGCCATCGTAGTGAACGATGTATCGCGCGAAGGCGTGGGGTTCGACAGCGACCGCAATGCAGTTACCATTCTGACCCACGATGAAGTCGTGGAAGTCCCGGAGACCACTAAGTGGGAAGTCGCTCAGCGGGTGCTGGATCAAGTGGTCCGGCTGCGGAAACACTCCTCCGCAGTGAAGTGAGAAGGTCCCGTCAGCTGTTGTCACCTCGACACCCTGTCATCCTGAGCGGAGTTTTTCCTGTGCGAAGCGCAGGAAAAACGCAGTCGAAGGATCCCTACTCCACCACGGCCGGCGTGGTACGCGTCAGGGAATTCTCGAGTGACTGACCGCCGCGGACATTCGTGGGAGGTAGGGATGCTTCGACTGCGCCAGAGCTGCGCTTCGCTTGCCCCGGCTTGCTCAGCGTGACATTTCACAAGAGGCTGGATCGGTGTTCCGCACGCAACGCAACCCCGCATCGTGATACCCTCAACATTCCGTCGTGGCCCTCACTCCACAGCTTCGCCGCGCCCTCGCTGACCGCATTCGCTACTACAACGAACTCGGCATTTACGATTTCTATCGTCGCGAAACTTTGTCCACGCACGCGGAACTACTGGAACCCATGCCATCCAAGCCCAAAGCTGCGCCCATCGCTGTCGACGAAGACCTCTTCGTCGCGCCCACTCCAGAATCAAAACTGTCCGACCCCGTGCAGGCCCTTCGCCTCATCCGCGAAGATCTCGGCGACTGCACTCGCTGTCGCCTGCACAAGCAAGGCCGCAAGCAGATCGTCTTCGGCGTCGGCAATCCGAACGCGGAGCTGATGTTCATCGGCGAGGCCCCGGGCGCCGACGAAGACCAGCAAGGAGAGCCCTTCGTAGGCCGCGCCGGGCAGTTGCTGAACAACATGATCAAAGCCATGGGCATCCAGCGCGAAGATGTGTATATCGCCAACATCATCAAGTGCCGGCCGCCGGGGAACCGCACGCCCGAGCGCGACGAGTGCGAAACCTGCTCGCCGTTCCTGATGCGCCAGATCGCCGCCATCAAGCCCAAAGTCATCGTCGCGCTAGGCGCGGTAGCAGCGAAAACGCTGCTGGCGATCAATGCTCCCATGGCCGAGCTGCGCGGCAAGTGGTATGACTTCCGCGAAACCAAACTGGCTGTGACCTACCATCCGGCGTTCCTGTTGCGCGACCCCCGCCAGAAAAAAGAAGCCTGGAAAGACCTGCAGATGGTGATGAAGAAGCTGGGCCTGAAGGCGCCAACGCAGAACGCGTAGCGCCCACTTCTCGAATGTTACGATGCCACTGGGCCGGCGAGGCGCCGGCGCTGCCATGTCCGAATTCTGCGATGTCGCCCTTGCCGTGCCGGTGGACCAGGTCTTCACCTACCACGTTCCTGAAACCATGGAGCCGCTGGTCGGCGGACGCGTGCTCGTTCCTTTTCGGCAGCAGCGCATGTCAGGGATCGTCACTGACGTGCATGACCGCCGGCCATCTGTTCAAACCAAAAACGTCATCAGCGTTCTTGACTCGTCCCCAGTATTGGACGCGCAGCTTCTGAAACTCGGCCAGTGGATCGCCGACTACTACCTCGCGCCGCTGGGAGAAGTTTTCCGCACCATGCTGCCGCTCAGCGCCGAGTTCAAGCGCGCCATCGCCTATCGCATCACCAAAGAGGGGCACCTGGCACTGCATCTCGCGGGCATGGGTGGCTCTTCGGCGCGAGCGCGCAAGACGCCGGAAGATCAGCTGGCGGAGTTTCGCGTGCTCGACTACCTGGCGGATGAAGACCTGACGCCGGAAGCGGCGCTGCGGGCGGCAACCCGAGCTTCAAAGTCCGTGCTCGGCGGCATGGTGCGAAAGAAATGGATTGCGCGCGAGGACATGTCCGGCGTGCGCGACGCGACCCGCACCGTAAAAGTTGCCGTGCTGAAAAGCGCTGAGGGTAAGCTGAATGCCAATCAGTGCGCATTGATCGAAACCCTGGCCGCTGCGGGGGGTAGAGTTGCGGTCCAGTCGCTGCAAGCTCTCGAAGTCCCGCGTACCACTCTTAACACGCTTATCAAACGCGGATTGGTCGAACTCGCGGATGAGTCTGCCCCGCGTGCGTTTCCGGTGCTCAAGCCGCGACCCTCGCCGTTCGATTTTCAATTCAACTCCGCGCAACAAGCGGCGCTCCAGCAGATCGACGCGAGCGTCAACGACCGCAAGTTTGCCGGCATGCTGCTGCATGGGATCACGGGATCGGGCAAGACAGCCATCTATCTCGCAGGCATGCGATCGGTGCTCGCAGCGGGCCGGTCGGCCATTCTGCTCGTACCCGAGATCGGCCTTACGCCGGCAGTAGCCGCCGATCTGCATCAAGTCTTCGGAGATGAGGTCGCGATCCTGCACTCGGCGCTCTCGGACAAGGAACGCGCCGAGCAGTGGCATCGCATCAAGCGAGGCGAGGCGCGGATGGTCGTGGGCACGCGCTCGGCGGTGTTCGCGCCGGTTGCCGATCTCGCATTGATGATCGTCGATGAAGAGCAGGATGCGTCGTACAAGCAGGAGGAGACGCCTCGCTATCACGCGCGGGATGTGGCCGTCATGCGCGCCAAGATGACGAACGCCACGGTGGTGCTCGGTTCGGCCACGCCCTCACTCGAATCGTACTTCAACGCCAAGCAGCATAAGTACACGCTGCTGGAACTGCCGGATCGCGTGGAGCAGCGCCCGCTGCCGGAGGTTGAAATCATCGACATGCGGCAGGAGTTCCAGGAAACCGGGCACGAGCAAGTGATCTCACGCAAACTGGCGGAGGAGATCAAGCAGCGCCTGGAGCGCAAAGAGCAAGTCATGGTGCTGCTCAACCGCCGCGGCTATTCTCCGGTGGTGCTGTGCCGCACCTGCGGCAAGACGCTCGAATGCAGGAACTGCGCGATTGCAATGACCCATCACAAGCGCTCGCGCCGCATGGAGTGCCACTACTGCGGCTATGTCGCGCCGGTGCCGAAGGCTTGCGTGCATTGCGGAAGCGAGTACGTCTATTTTCTTGGAACCGGCTCGGAAAAGCTGGAGGAGTTGCTGCACGGCATGTTTCCCCAGGCGCGTATTGGACGTCTGGATCGCGATACGGTTCGCAACCGCAACGACTTTCGAGCGCGCTCTCAACGCGCTCAACGAGGGCGAACTCGATCTGCTGGTAGGCACGCAGATGATTGCCAAGGGCCACGACATTCACGGCGTGACGCTGGTCGGGGTCGTCGGCGCGGACATGGCTTTGGGTATGCCGGATTTTCGCGCCGCCGAGCGCACCTTCCAGTTGCTGACGCAAGTCGCCGGGCGCGCCGGACGCGGGCAAACTGCCGGGAACCGTCGTGCTGCAAACTTATTTTCCGGATCATTACGCGGTGCAATATGCGGCGAAGCATGACTTTGTCGGCTTCTACGACAAAGAACTGCAGTTTCGCCAGTGGATGCACTATCCGCCGTACAGCGCGCTGGCAAACGTGCTGTTGCGCAGCGGCAAGCTGGAGGAAGCGTTGCAGTGGTCCGGCATCCTGGGAAAATGGTTTGAGAAGACGCGGCACATAGGCGTGCGCGTGCTGGGCCCTGCGGCCGCGCCGATTCTGCGGCTCAAGCAGGATTACCGTTATCACTTTGTGCTGAAGGCAGACAGCCGGGAAAGGCTGAATACGACTCTTAGATCGATGCTGGCCTATGCGGCGCAGCAGAAGATTCCGCGGACACAGGTGGTGGTGGATGTGGATGCGGTTTGGTTGATGTAAGGAAGCACTCGGCATTCAGCACTCAGTCGCTGAACGCGTGTGTTAACGTTTACGAGTAGCAAGGCATCGCCCAGGGAGCGAGTATGGCCGGATCGAGAAAAGTGGTTGCGGTTCATCCCGGAGAAATCCTGAAAACCGAGTTCATGGAACCCGCGGGCATGAGTGCCTATGAATTGGCCAAGGCGCTCGGTTTTTCTGGCATCTATGAGGTAGTGCGAGGGGACAGGGCCATCAGCGCCGATACCGCCATCCGCCTGGGGAAGTACTTTGGCTTGCCGGCACAGTTTTGGCTGAACCTCCAGAATGATTATGACTTGAGAATTGCGGAGCGCAGCGGAGTTGGCAAGGGGATTAGACCTCGGAAGGTGGCAGGGTCCGAACTTACCGTGCATCAGTAGATCTCGGGTGCAGATTCCATCAATATATCCCCCGGCAGTCACGGGCTGAAGCCTGAATAAGCAGCCTCTAACGCAGCGCTGAAGCGCCTTTCCACCCTGAAATCTCGCCGTGTGCGCAACAATCCCGTCTAGTGCGCCGGCGGCTTAGGTTTCACCACGATCTGAACACCTTCGTACGGTTTGTCGGACAGGTTTTCGACGCGGTGCTGGAGCGCGGGGAACCAGCGAGCCTCTCCGGCCTTCGAATAAACTTCCTGCACCTTGCCGTTTTCGTCGGTGAAGCGAAGATGCGCGTCGGTAATGTTGACGATCACTCCCGCGGGGTGGGAGTGCAGCTTTGACTTATCACCTGGGCCGTAGTTGATGTGCACCACCTGCACCTGAGCGTTCTCGAAATCGAGCTTGTAGTGCGTCGGCTCGACCTTGATGGGGTCTTGAGATAAAACGGTGGCGGCAGTGAGGCAAACGAACAGCAGCGGTGAAACTAGCTTTGACAACATAATGCACGCTCCAGCCGGTTGATTGTACCGCTGAGGTTGTTGACGGGATGTTGACTAGGTTGGGGCCTGGCTGGGCGGGAGTTGCCTTGTCTTGGGCAGCGCAGGCGGGGGTGCCCGCGCCACATTTTGCTTAGTTGGTGCTTTTTGCTGCTTTGCGCAGCTCGTTGGCCTTCTGGAACGCGGCTTGAGCTTCGCTGCGCATGTTGCGCGATGCATACGCCAGACCCAGGTTGGTTTCTATGTCTGGGTTATCGGGATCGAGCTGGGCGGCTTTCTGCAGAGTAGTTATGGCTTGATCAGACTTGCCCAGCTTGAGCTGGGTGAATCCCAGGAAGTATTGCGCCTGGGAGTCCTCGGAATCAGTCTGCACGGCGCGTTGCAACGTGGCTTCTGCTTTGGCGTAGTCGAGCTTGTGGAGGTAAGCCTGGCCTAGCATCACCTGAATGATGTGATCGTTGGGCTGCTTGGATGCGGCTTGTTCCAGGTTGCGAACTGCGTCGTCATTTTGGCCGCTCCGAAGTGCGTCCAGGCCCCGCTCCAAGGGGACGACATAGCCTCTGGTCTGTTTTACCGAACTGAACAGGACCAACAACACCAGAGCAGTGACGGCAAACACACCAAAACGCCAGCGCTGCCGGACTTCCGCGGGTTCTGTCAATTTCTTTGCCAGCGACGCCCCGACCGCGAGCCCCGCGACCAGGCCTCCGATGTGGGCGGAGTTGTCGATCCGCGCCCCTACCGCGCCAAAGAATAGGTTATAGCCGGCAAATGCGACCAGGCTATTCAAGGTGCCGCGCATCGCTGCTTTGGGAATTGGCAGCCGGCCGAGGTAAAGAGCGGCAATAAGAGCGCCCGCCAAGCCGAAAATGGCCCCTGAAGCGCCCGCGCCCATCGCCATAGGATGCCACCACAGGCTGGCCACGCTGCCGGCCAGCCCACATGCTGTGTAAGCCAGCACATATGTCCAGCGGTCAAAAATGTGTTCGGCCAAGAGGCCCAGGTTCCACAAACACCACATGTTGAGCGCGATGTGGATGATGCCGATATGAACGTAGTTCGAGGTCAGCAACCGCCACGGCTGTGCACCCAGCGACTGGGGACCAAAATCTGCGCCCCACTTCAGCAGTTGGGCCGTGGTCGGCTCGGTGACGGACACGCCGGTGAGAACCATTGCGACGAACACGGCTGCATTGATCGCGACGAGAGCCGTTGTGACCGGAGGCCAACCTCGAGCGACGGCAATTCTCGACTGCGCCGATGTCGCGGGTTTGCTGCCGGGCGCATCCACAGCAGTGGCGCGGCAGTTGGCGCAGACGTCGGAACGTTGTCCGAAAGAAAACGACGGAAGCTCGCGGCCGCAGCTAATACAGTTTGCCATTCAGGAATTATCGATCAGATTATGATGTCGCCGCCGTCAACCTTTCCAGTGTACTCAATGCGCGGCGGCTCACCTTGGAAATCCCGGTTCTTCTGCTGGGGTGAACCCAAATCTTAGAACGCAGAGTGCGCAGAGAAAGGCCGCGGAGTTTGCGGAGAAGACCCTTCAGAGCGAAATCTCGACCGTAGGCAAACCCGCTCATCAATCTCCCACAGCTTCCGCAGGCATCTCCTCCGCCACGGTGCGGGTGTGGATCTTGGCGCTGCTCACTACGATCACGGAGGCAATCACGATGGCGCTGCCCGCCAGGATGTATCCACCGACGCGCTCCTTCAGCACCAGCCAGCCTAGAAAAACGGCGACCACAGGATTGACGTAGGCGTAGGTAGAAACCTTCGAGGTAGGCACATGCGCCAGCAGCCAGATATAGGACGTATATCCGATCAGCGATCCGCAGATCACAAGATAGAGCACCGCGCCCAGGCCTCGGGTAGTCCAAACGGCGCGGGAGAAATCTCGCAGATAAACCGCGATGAGCAGATTGCCCATTCCGGCGAAGGTCATCTGCCATGCGATGGCGCTCAGTGAACCGCCTGCACCCCAACGTTTGGAGAGCACCGAGCCCAGCGCCCAACTGAAAGAACCACCGAGCAAGCCGATCGAATACCACAATTCCGTCCGTCCCATGCCGCCGGTGGTCTTCAGTTCCGGCCATAGCAGCACCACCGTCCCCGCTACTCCGAGCGCCAGCCCTGCCAACCCTCGCGGCGAAATGCGATGGTCACCGAGAAGCAGCGTGTCCAGCACTAAGAACCATAGGGGAGTGATGGCAACCAGGAGCGCAGCCAGACCCGTGGGCACATACAGCTCGGCGTATGACAAAGTGAGGTTGCCGCCCAGCAGCAGCAGCAGTCCGACGATCGCGATATGGACAAACTGCTCCCCGCTGTAGCCGATACTCTGGCCCGCCAAACGGCAGTAGAGCAGCATCAAGATTCCCGCAGTCAGAAAACGCACGCCGCACATCAGGGCCGGAGGGATGTGCTGGATCGCGATGTCAATGCCCAGATAGGTCGAACCCCAGAATAAATAAACCAAGCCGAAGCACAGGACGGTAAGGAAGCGGAGCTGGCGTGCTGTCTGGGGCATCGGGATGATGGAAGAGTAAGGCTATCAGACTCGCTCCATCGCAGGTGGTCAGGCTGCTACTGCTCCGTCCTCTGCGCCTGGGTGGTCGGAAGAAAGTTCACCAGAATATCCACGGTGTGGCTATCGAGATCGATGTTGCTGGTGCTGTAGTCGAGCGCGTCCTGTGGCCGCATCCCGGGAAGGAATTTTTCGAAGAACCCGTGTAGTTTGTCCGGTGAGTAAACCTCGTCCCGCATTTCCAGCCAGCGTCGCTGGAGTTCCTGGCTGGCAGTCTTGTCGAGTCCCGCGACGGACAGATTGCGGAAGCGGAAGGGGCTGTCTTCCTGGACGGCAATGGTCAGCGAGATGCTGTGCGCCGTGTCGTCGAACTCAGTCTGCGGGACCGCGCCGTAAGCGATGTATCCCCGGGAAGCGTACACTTTGCGAACTGTCTCCAGACCTTCCTTCAGTTTCGCGCGGCTCACCAGCTCCCAGGGATGAAGCGGGAATAGCCGGTCCAACTCGTCTTCGGGAAGGGCCGTTACTCCGGTCCAGCGAATCTGCTTGAGCCAGTACTGCTCGCCTTCGTCGATGGCCGTGACGAGCGCATCCAGCTGGCGCTGTGGGCCCCGCCCGTCCACCCAGGTGACCTTGGTGGACAGCTTGGCGCGCCAATAGCCTCGGTCCTGGTAGACGCCGAGCACGGTGTTTTCGATGAAGTTGGCGAGGGCGTCGGGAGTCTGCTTGGTCACCCAGTCGGGGTCCTCACGCTCCAGCCGTTGGACGATCTTGCGCTGCTCTTCGCCGGAAAGCGCCGTCACCTTCTCGAAGGTTACGAACCGGATTGCCGTTCTGGGGCCGGGCGGCGGCGTTACGATGGTCTGCGCTGACGCGACCGGCAGCAGCAGGAGAACCACCGAGGCGTGGAAGAGGCGCCCAAACACAATGTCACCTCTCAAACTGGCGAAGTTCGGGAAGCCGAATTATATGCCCGCTGGACCTTGATTGCACCGGGTCATTAGGACATCCGCTTTGCAGCTTCCGCCTAACCCTCCCAGTTACCATGGATTGCCGCTGCATAGGCTCAGGTAAGCTATAATGAATGCAGTACTTACCGTTATGCAGGCGTGCGCCAATCCGAAGTCGAATTTGCCCGAATGCTGGCTGCATTTTCTGGTCTGCCCGCGCCGCTACCGGGCGGTGTTGCCGACGCGTCTGCGCCCCAGCCTTTTTGGCGGCGATTAGTTCTGATCCTCTCAGGTTCGTTTCCCGGGTCCGCTGGCGGTAGGCCGCAGGCCCAGACCACGCGACGAACGACCAACAACGCTTTTGGGAGGATCCAATGTCCACCGAGACTCTAGCTGGACCACACGTTATGAACCGGCCAAAGATCAAGATGAGCTTGCCCGGCCCCAACGCCAGGCGCGTGCTCGAGGGTGACGCCAGGTACATCTCGCCGTCCTATACCCGCTCTTATCCTCTGGTGGCGCAGCACGGCAACGGCATTGTCGTCACCGACGTCGATGGCAATGAGTTTTTCGATTTCTCCGCCGGAATCGCCGTGACCTCGACCGGCCATTGCCATCCGCATGTAGTGGCCGCCATCCAGAAGCAGGCCGGCGAACTCATTCATATGTCGGGCACCGACTTCTATTACGAAAGCCTGGTTACGCTGGCGGAGCGCCTGTCGAAGATTGCTCCGATGCCCGGTCCGCACCGCTTCTACTATGGCAACTCAGGCACGGAAGCCATCGAAGCGGCCCTCAAGCTGGCGCGCTACCACACCAAGCGCCAGAACGTGATCGCATTTTTTGGCGCTTTCCACGGACGGACGATGGGAGCGCTCTCGCTGACGGGCTCCAAGCCGCAGCAGAAGCGCCGCTTTGCGCCGCTGGTGCCGGGAGTGACGCACGTGCGTTATCCGGACGTCTATCGCAACTGCTCCGGCAGCGCCGAGGATGGCGAAAAGTTCGCTCTGGGCTGCGCGCGCTTCATCGAAGACAAACTCTTCCACACCACGCTCCCGCCCGAGGAAGTTGCCGCTATTTTTGTTGAACCGGTGCAAGGCGAGGGTGGGTACGTCGTTGCTCCGACGATATTCATGCAAGAGCTTCGCCGCATCTGCGACCGCTACGGCATCCTGCTGGTCGTCGACGAAGTGCAGAGCGGAGTCGGCCGCACCGGCAAGTGGTGGGCCGTCGAGCATACCGGCGTGCAGCCCGATATCGTCTGCATGGCCAAGGGTATTGCTTCCGGTATGCCGCTGGGCATCACCATCAGCAAAGCTGAGATCATGGACTGGGTTCCCGGCTCGCACGCGTCGACCTTTGGGGGCAACCCGGTGTGCATCGCTGCCGCCCTGGCCACGCTCGATGTGATCGAACGCGAACACTTGCTGGGGAACGCAGCTGAGGTCGGAAATCACATGCTGCAGCGCATGACGGATTGGCCGCGTAAGCACAAGCTGGTGGGCGATGTCCGCGGCCGCGGCCTGATGATTGGAGTTGAACTGGTCAAGGACAAACAGACGAAGGAGCATGCCGCCGCCGAGCGCGACCGCGTGGTCGAGCTGGCTTTCGAGCGCGGAGTGCTGTTCCTGGGCTGCGGCCCGAGCACAGTACGCATCGCGCCGCCGCTGATCGTGACCAAGGACGAAGCGGATGTGGCGGTAGATATCCTGGAAGAATGCATCAGGATTGCCGAACGTGCAGGAGCGTAGCCCGTGACAAGCGCCGGCGCAACGTAGTGCCGGTTCCGGCCGGCTGTCGGCGAGGGCGCCTCGCCCTCGCCGTGTAAATTAGCACGGTGTATTCTGGATAACGAATATGTGGCAAGGCACCTTAGAATCCATTTACATCGCCCCCGAAGCCGAGGCGCCCATGCAATCTGTCGACCGCGTGCAGGCGACTCCTAGTGTTGGCCTGGAAGGCGACCGCTATGCCCTCAAGGTTGGCACGTTCTCCAAGCCGGTTCCAGATCGCGAGTTGACACTAATCGAAGCCGAGGCCATCGAGGCGATCAAGCACGAGTACGAAATAGAAATTGCTCCCGGCAATGCCCGCCGCAACCTGGTAACGCGGGGCGTGCCGCTCAATCACCTCGTCGGAAAAGAATTCCGCATCGGTGATGTCAAAATTCGCGGCATCCGCCTTTGCGAACCCTGTTCTCACCTGGAGAAGATGACCGGACAGCCCGTAATCAAAGGCCTTCGCCATCGCGGCGGCCTGCGGGCGCAGATTCTGAGTGAGGGAGCCATCCGCGTTGGGGATGTTGTGAGCGAGTAAACTCAAGTCGAAACAGCCGCTCGGATTCGAAATAAACGCGTTGAGCAATGTTGCAAATTTTGCTCGCTTCCCGCGTGAACCATGTAAGCATGCTTCTCCAATCCCTACAGCGTTCGATGTAATTGCCGCCGAAGAATCGTTGATCTATGTTCAAGAATTAAACGACGAATCGGATCGGTTCGACCTAAGACATTCAGGCCAATACACCTTCATATTTCCTTCGCGAATGGCAAGGCAGCCGAACTTTTGGCAGACGAGTTGCTAAAAACTCCAGGCACTAGCCTATTTTTTGGAGGATTCTATGCAGAAAAAAACTCCCACGCTCTGGTTACTAGGAGCGGCGGTTCTGATCGTTGGCATGCTTTCATTCGGGACTTCACTCTCGGCGCAACAGTCAACCGCCCCACCCAATCAACCGTCTCCTCAGCAAGCGCAGCCGCCGGCACAACCGCCGGACCAAAGTTCACCACCGGCTGCCGATCCGCAACCGCAAGCCCAGCAGGGCCAGATTTTCAAAGGCACAATCGTGAAGGCTGGCGACAAATGGGTGCTGCAGGATGCGAATGGCAAGTCTTACGACCTCGACAATCAGAGTCTGGCAAAGCAGTACGAAGGCAAGTCGGTTCGCGTCCAGGGAACCCTGGATGCGGATGGCAAGACGATTCACATGAGGTAAGGCGCAGAGCAGAAGTTGAGCAGGGGGCGGAGAAGGCCCGCCCCTTTTGCATTTGTGTCGTCCGGCAGGCGGCTTTGCATTGCCGGCCGCTTGACTCTTCCCACTCCGACCTGCGCTAGAACACGTCCGCAGCTCTCCCGTCACCAGCTGCGCTTTATAGTTTGACTGCCCTCACCGGCCATCCTAAGATGTACCCCTCACAACGGCGGCGGCGCGTTCCCAGGAGATTTGCGCTTCTTAGAGAATGATCGGTCAAACCATCGCGCATTACCGCATCACCGGCCAGTTGGGCAGCGGCGGGATGGGGGTGGTTTACGAAGCCCAGGATCTCAATCTAGGCCGCCGGGTCGCGCTTAAGTTTCTTCCACCGGAGCTGTCCAGCGACGCTGCTGCGCTGGATCGTTTTCTGCTGGAGGCGCGCGCCGCTTCCGCCCTCAACCATCCCAACATTTGCACGATTTATGCGGTAGAAAAAGACGGCGGCCAGTCTTTTATCGCCATGGAGTTGCTGGAAGGCGAAAGCCTGGACGCCAAGCTGGCCAACGGACCATTGAATCTGGAGCGCGTGCTTGACCTCGGCATACAACTCGCTGACGCGCTCGAAGCGGCGCACGCCAAGGGCATCGTTCACCGTGACATTAAGCCCGCGAATATCTTTATCACCCAGCGCAATGCCATAAAGGTTCTCGACTTTGGCCTCGCCAAGCTGACACGTACTGCGGCACACGCCATGGAAACCGTGGCCACGCTTGCCGGCCCCATTCCCGCGCACTTGACCAGTCCGGGAAGCACGGTCGGCACCGTCGCGTATATGTCGCCGGAACAGGCGCGCGGCGAAGAACTCGACGCGCGCAGCGATCTGTTCTCTTTGGGCGCCGTGATCTATCAGAGCGCCACCGGGCAGCTTCCGTTCCCCGGAAATACGTCCGCCGTGATTTTCAGCGGGATTCTCGAACGCAATGCCATCCCGGTCACGCGACTCCGGCCCGAGTTGCCGCCCAAGCTGGACCAAATCATCGAAAAAGCGCTGGAGAAGGACCGTGAGCTGCGTTATCAGTCCGCCGCTGATCTCCGCGGAGACCTCAGGCGCCTAAAGCGTGACACCGAATCTGGACGCAGCGCCGCGATTCGCGCGCGAACCGGCAGCGAAGGAACCACCGATCTGGCAGATACTCAGGAGGGACCGGCGGCCCTGGGCGGTCCGGGCCAGCACGGCTCGATACAGACATCAGCCGCAGGTTCTTCCGGCTCGCTAGCGCTGACTGCCGTCCGTCAGAATAAGCTGGGCGCCGGGCTTATCACCGGCATCGTTCTTCTGCTACTGGTCGCGGCGTCCTATGGCGTCTACTCATTCCTCTCCCACAACCGCATGGCGCCGTTCGAGAGTATTTCGGTAAAAAAGGTTACGGAAACCGGGAAAGCCGCGCGCGCCGCCATCTCACCCGATGGCAAGTACATCCTGAACGTGAAGAGCGACAGCGGCCAGGAGAGTCTGTGGCTGCGCAATGTTCCCACCAACAGCGACACGCAGGTCGTTCCTCCGGCCCCGGTCCATTACCTGGGGCTGCGCTTTTCTCCCGACGGCAACTATTTATATTTTGTGCGCAGTGAAGCCGGCAGCCAGGAGCTGGAATTTCTATATCGGGCGCCGCTACTGGGTGGCACTCCGCAGAAGCTCGCCACCGATATCGATTCCAATATCACTTTTTCCCCGGACGGCCAGCAGTTCGCCTTTATCCGCGACAACGATCCGGATGCCGATCACTACCGCCTGATCATTCAGCCCATCGACACCATGAACCAGAAAACTTTGGTCAGCGGGCCGATCAATACGCGTCTTGGCGATCCGGCATGGTCTCCCGACGGGAGGATGATCGCCGCCGTGGTTCTGCAGCCGGAGGGTGCGGTTAGCGGCTTGGTCGCAATTGATGTCAACGGCGGCCAACAAAAACTATTCTTCAAGGCGGACTGGGGGATTCTCAGCGACCCGGTGTGGCTGCCTGACGGCACCGGCTTGTTAGTGCTGGTGCGGGATCACAACTCCAATTTTGTTCGCAATCAAATCGCCTACGTTTCTTATCCTGAGGGAAAATCTCGCTACGTCACCCAGGACATCAACGACTATGCCGACCTCAGCCTCGCCGGCGACGGTCGCAGCCTGGCCACTATTCTGAATGTGAGCCGCTGGGATCTGTTTATCGCTCCGGCGGCAACACCGGATAAGATTCAGCAAATCACATCGGGAAGACCGGTGGGAACTTTTTCCTGGACGCCCGACGGGCAGCTCCTGATCACGCAAGATCTCACCCTGAGTCTCCTCAATCCCGCCACCGGAGCCAAGACCGAGATGACCACCGCCAGCGAAGGCGGCGGCCTGGCTGCGCACCCTTCCGCTTGCCCTAACGGGGGCTACATTGTGTTCACGCTGGCCGGGCACGGCGGAAAGAGAGCACAAACGATCGGGCGCATGGATATAGGTGGCGGCCACCTGGCCGAGTTAACCGACGGAAAATTGGACGATTCCCCGGTCTGCTCGCCGGACGGCCATTGGGTGCTCTACCGAGACGTGGCGAACGGAAGCAAGCTGATGCGAGTGCCCCTGGAAGGCGGTCCGGCGGAGAAACTCTCCGACCTGCTGGTGGCACGCGGCTTTGACATTTCCCCCGACGGAAAGCTTGTGGCGTTTCCCACTTTTCAACACACCGGCGGCCACGAGGACATGCTGGCGGTGCTGGCCCTCGATTCCCACGATCCCCCTAAGCTCACCGCATTTCAGCATTCCCCGGTCGGAGGCCTTCACTTTGCCCGCGACGGCAAGTCGGTCATCTATCCGATTCGCAACGGCGATATCGATAATTTATGGCTGCAGCCGCTGAGCGATCTGCCGGGGGGGCAAATCAGCGATTTCAAGTCAGAACATATTGGGGACAGTTTTGGGTGGTCTTTCGATGGCAACACGCTGGGCATCATCCGTGGCCATGTAGATTCTGACGTAGTGCTGGTCAGGGATGCCCAGCACTAGGTGTTCCGCCTGCAAATAGCAAAGCGAGGGCTGGTTGGCCCCCGCCTGAATTTGATCCCGACTAGATCGGGCCGCTCACTTCCAAACGTGTTCGACGGCAATCGCGACCGCGACCCACACGGCTACGCTTACCACCAGCACTGCGGCCAAGCCCAGGACTCGACTCCAATTGATCTGACGTGCCGGTTGTGCTGACCGCGCTCCCGGCGCCGCACTTACAGCGCTGGCGGCGGGAACCCACAAGGACGCGCGGACTGGCGCGGCGTCTTCTGGTTGACCCGTGCGGGGGAGACTGAACGATTCTGTTATTTCAGGGTTCATGTGCACGTTCCACCACCTTTCCACTCCTGGTATAGGCAACTGGGGTGCCTTTTGCGGAATGGGCAAGGTAATGTAAAGACGGGAGATAATATCAGGACCTTCGATCCCGTGGCTAGCCTAAAGGTAAGAATTTCATACCGGTGAATCCTTATTTCCCAGGGCAAAACCCAGGCTGGTAGCGGGTTTTGCAGGGTTTTCGCCGGAAATAACGGCCGATTCCCGATTCGGGAAAGGGCAATTTTCCCCAATTTTGGATACGGTTCCTTAGGCCTCGGCGACGGTTAACCCCGTCCCTTTCGGAAGGTAGCCCTTCCGGCTGAACCAGTCCTCCATGGCGGCTTTCAGCTGATCCAGCGGAACCTTTGTTCCGACCTCCATTACCCCGTCGGACAGGGGCAAGGTGTCGTCGAAGACGCTGGCGTTGGTGAAACTCCGCATGGAGAAACTGTCCAGCCACTTCAACGGACAGGGTATTGGCCGCCCGTCCTTCTGATATTCCACCCGAATTTTGCGGCCAAACATGGCGGTTCATTTAAGCACAATCAGGGCCATCACAGGGGTGGGGAAGTTAGATGCTGGGGCCAGTAGCTGGTGTTCTCATGGCCGCCCGCCTAATGGACACACCTGATACTCTTTAGCAATTCGGCTTATGTTGAACGCGACTTGTCGATCGGCATCTTGAGGCGAGGTTTGCTATGAGAAGTTTGAGGATACTGCTCGTTGTCTGCGCCGCCACAGCGGCGCAATCCGCGCTGGCGCAGGATCAGCGACGCTGGCTGCGATTCGCGCCGCCTGCGCCGACGATGCGCAGAAGCTGTGCGCGGGAGTGCAACCGGGCGGGGGCCGAATCGTGGCCTGCCTCAAGGAGCACAAGGACTCGCTGTCCGATCGGTGCAAACAGGCCGCCGGGCTGGCTGCGAACCCAAGTAGCAGTTCTGCGCCCAGCGCTGCCAGTTGCATCGCCCGTCTGCCGGAGCCGATGCCTGCTGCCGAGCGTCCCCGGCTGCGTCGTCCGGCTCTGCGCCCGCGCCAGGCACCTCAACAGCGGCCTCCGCCACCAAAGCCGCTCGCGGCCAACGGCGCTTCGGCCGAAGCCGGAGAAAAGTTCACGGAGCGCGTCATCACGGATACAGAACATGACGGAATGCGCGCCGCAACCATTCACCTGCCCGAGAAGTGGCACTTCGAGAGCAAGATCGAGTGGCACTATGACCGGATCGAGGTTCCCTTGATCTTTTCCTCTCATGCCGAGAATCCCGACAACGCAGAGGCCTATTTCCAATACCCGTTGCTGCGGGCGGAGATCGTCGATGTTGCGCCCCAATATCAGGCAATACGTAAAGAACAACACCAAGCCGGGCGATCGCCTGCCCACCGGCGCCATTTGGTCTGCCGCCGCATACCTCCGATGCAGGCTATGGCGAAGTTCATCCAGCAGACTCGCCCCAATGTCGCCAATTTCAAATGGATCGGGCAACAGGATCTGCCGGATCTGGCGAAGGCCCTGCACATGGACCCCTGGCCCAACGATCATGGCGTTGCCATCAAGATCGGCTATGACCTGGACGGGCAACCCGTGGAGGAGGCTTTCTTTGGCGTTTACTACATCTCCAAGCAGGGCACCGATGCGGTGAGCGTAGGTCAGATGCACATGGCCGCAGGCAGTTTGCAACAGACCAACTGGGGATTCCGGGCCCTGCAAAGCTTTCGCGCACCCGCCGGCACTCTGGACAAGCGCATGCCGATGTTTTGTGTGATTGCCAAGTCCATCTACGTCAATCCGGAATGGGTCCGGCTCACCAAGGCGATCAACGATAAGATGATGGCCGACTTCAATCAGAAAATGAAGCAAGGCTGGGATCAACTCCGTGCGGCGCAAGCGATCATGGAACAAACCATGCAGCAGCAGGCCGCTTTCCAGGCGAACTTCGACAAACAGGAAGAGGCCTTCCGTAACAGCGGCGGTGTGGACGACAGTTATCTGCGCGATGGCGGCGAGCGCAGCGCCGCCGACCATTGGGACGACGTGATCCGCGGCGTCGACACGGTCAACGATCCCAGCACCGGCGGCACGACGCAGCTCTCCAACCTCGGCCAGTATCACTTCACCGACGGCTTCGGCAACTACCGCACCACCGACGATCCCAACTACACCCCGGAAAAGGCGGGTGAAGTGGGAAGCTGGACTCAGATGACGGCTGCGCCGTAAGTAGTCGGGGGCAGAGCCCTCTGATGTCACTCGAACATAGAAATCCTGGTTGACAAGGGTGCTTGGCTGCTACGATTAAATTGACAGGCGTCGTTCAGTACTATCGCAGGCCCCGAGCAAATGCTCGGGGCTTTTGCATTTGTTGACTGACTCTGAGGCAGAGGCTGGGAGCTTCAGCCGCGTCGGCGAGGCAGTCCCTTTGCCGAGGCCTCAGATCCCGGTGGTTCACGGAACGGTTCCACAGCAATGCGTTCGTAACGCACTTCCAGCACTCTCAACTGTTCTGTACCGCCCGGCAATTGAAGGACTACGCTGTCACCCGCTGCCGACTTCATCAACGCGCGTCCCAGGGGTGACACCCAGCTGATGTGGTTGCGGTTGAGATCGACTTCGTCGGTGCCCACGATGCTGACCACTCGCTCCGCTCCCGCGGCATTGGCATAGCGCACGGTCGCTCCGAAGAATGCCCTCGTCGCCGCCTGCCCCGCTCTCGGAGCTTCCGGGTCCACCACTTCCGCGGCTTCGATTCGCTTGCTGAGAAAGCGAATCCGCCCATCGATCTGCCGCAGCCGCCGCTTGCCGTACTGATAGTCGGCGTTTTCACTGCGATCGCCGTTGCCGGCAGCCCACGCCACCACTTCGGTCACGACCGGGCGTTCCCTGGTGAGCAGAAACCGGTGCTCATCTTTGAGGCGCTCCAGGCCGCTCCGCGTTATGTAGTTCTTGAGTGGCGTCGCGGGGGCGTCCGGTTGTGGTTTTCTGGTAAAACCTTTCCGCATGTCGTAGTCCTTCCAGCGTGACCCTCGCAACGCAGCAACTCCCGCCGCAGATGCCATAGCTTACACTCAAACCACATGCTCAACCGGGGCCATGCCTATACCACAATCATCATCAGCAAATATCACGGACGGACCCTGCTTTCACACTTGGCGAGCCTTTACCCACACTCAACCCCACAAGCCTGGCAACAAAAACTGAACAATTGCGAAGTCACCGTCAACGGTGTCACGGCGACCGGAAGCGAATCGCTTATTTCAGGCCAAACCCTTGTGTGGAACCGTCCACCCTGGATCGAACCGGACTCTCCTCAGCACTTCGAAGTACTGTTTGATGACCCCTATGTGTTGGCCGTCAACAAACCTGGCGGACTGCCGACCCTCCCTGGCGGCGGCTTCATGGAAAACACCCTGCTGCGCCTGGTGCAAAAGCAAACCCCCAACGCAAACAAACCCTGTCCACCGGTTAGGCCGGGCCACTACCGGCATCGTTCTCTTCGCCAAAACACCTCAAGCCGCCGCTAAACTAAGCGCAGACTGGAATACACCCAGAATTCAAAAAACCTATTGGGCGCTGGCTCAAAACATTGCGCAGTACGACGCCTATGAAATCCTCACACCCATCGGACTTGTACCGCACCCGCGCCTCGGTTCGGTATGGGCCGCCAACCCGAGCGGCAAGCCCGCAAAGTCATTGGCGAAGGTGATCTCACGGGCGCCAAGTAGCACACCAAGCACCACAACGTTTGAAGTAAGTCTAAATTCGGGACGCCCTCATCAAATCAGAATCCATCTGGCATCCATCGGCCATCCCCTGGTGGGCGATCCTCTGTACGGTATATCCGGCCAGCCACTTGAAAATCTCCCCGGCCTCCCGGGCGATGGAGGATATTTTTTGCACGCCCGATTTCTAAAATTCCACCACCCCATCACCGGCGAACCAATCAATCTTGAGGCAGCCTTGCCAGTTGGATTGTCATTGCATCAGTAGGTTCACGGCGGGATTCAAAGCAAGTAATTTGGGGGTCACTTCCGTCCAGACGGAACTGACCCTAATTTCCGACCTATGACAGGCGGGTGGCTGTTTTCGTTTCCTCGACTGAGGCTGCGGCAGCCTCAGTTGAGAAGAGGTAAAAGAAACCGGAGAGGGTGAGCCAGCCCCCCAGGGCGGATTCCACGGTACCCACCCTATAGGATTTCGTCAGAGCAGCTTGGTTCTTACCACTTCGACTGCCCCTGCCGGGCTTAGCGTTGCGTGGACGCGGTAGAGCACGTTGGTCTCGGGGTTGAGTAGCAAGTAGCTGAGCGGCAGCTTTCCATGGTCGAGAGACGGTGGAGTAAAAGTCTCGCCGGCCGCGGCCAATTTGCGCACGGCGTCCGGCTTCGTCTTTTCATCGCGCAGCACCAGCCCGCCGCCCAGGTCACGGTGAAAACGGGTGACGATTTCCGCCCACCACTCTGGCACGGCTCCGGCCGAGCAGCTGTTGAGGAGCTGTGCAACTACTTTGCCGTCGCCGGGCCCGATCACCTGATCGCCCACGAGCGCGAAGTTGGCCTGATAGGGGAGCGGGCGCACGGTTTGCGCGGCCGTGTAGAAGTGGCACGACGGCCGGCGCAGGCGCTCCACCTCGTCGACCCGAACCTCGTCGACCTTCCAGCCATAATGCTCGGCGGCTGCCTCAGCGATCTTGCGTCGAACCTCGTGCTCCATGGTGGTTCCTTCCGTGGCTGGCGCGCCCATCCATCCGACCAGCGCCAACAAGAACAGCATTGAGATCGAACTAGTGATTGTCATTGTTCCCCAACGGCACCGGCGCGGGCGACAGGCTGAGATTCGGCCAGTCCTCCGGCTTCGAGGCGACCACGGCCTGCCAATTGGTGGCATCGACCTTCATTCCCGTCACGCTGCCCAGAAAGTCATAGAACTTTTTCGCTTCATTTGGATCCTTCATGGCTTCGCCGGCGTACTTGCCATAAAAGCTCTCAGGATTGAGCTGCCAGCTGATGCGATCCTCCATCGCCTCTTGCCGGGTGGGCTCGCGGCCGTGCTCGGCCTTGAACCCGACGTACCAGGCCCGGTATTCGGCGTTGAAGTATTGGAAAGTATTGGCCACCTTATCGTTGTTGACCAGGTGGTTTACTTCGTGGGGCACCGTGTCCAGTGAGAGATGGTCGGTGTCTTCGTTTTCCTCCATCTTGTCGTTGCCGCGCGCGATGAGTCCGCGGTTCAGCGAGAGAGTCTTGTCGCCGCCCTCGCCGTACATGGTGGAGTTTTGCTCAGGCGGATAATTCTTCCATTCCAGTTTGAAGTCCGAATTCTTGCCCAGGAATTTGTCCAGCGTGTTGTCGATGATCTTACGGTCTCCCGGGTGCATGGAAAGACGGCCTATGGTCTTGAGCGAGCGCTGCTTATCGCCGAGGTCCTGCGACGTGAACCAGTCCTTGTGCAGCATGCGGTCCATGTTGCCCACGGCGCGCGCATCGGGATAGTTCTTGACCTGACTGAGAACAGCTGTCTTCTCTTGATCCGTCAAGCTCTTGAACTTGGGATCGTCGAGCAACTGCTTGAGATTGGCAGCATACGCGGGGTCGGCATGCGACGCCCGAAAGCCCTCGAGAACCAGCTTATGATCGGAGGGCGAGAGGCCTTGCGCCGAGGTGAGTAGATCGAGCGTCTTGGTCATCTTCTCTTGCGTAAGCGGCGGGTTGGCCGAGAGCGTATCCAGGACCGCTTTCTTGTCGGCCGGGTTGAGCGCCTGGAACTGCGGACTGTCATAAACCGTCCGCAGCGCGTCGGTAAGTTGTTTCTTTTCCTCCGTGGACAACCCCTCGTGGCCTAACGGGAGGGCTACCGGAGACTCTTGCGTGATCCCGCCGCTACCGGAGAGGCCGACGTCAGCCGGCATTGGGCTGCTGAAGGCGGCGGAGAGCATGGCCTTCATGCCGATGCCGTCGATGCTGCTCTCCATGCGCTTTCCGGCGGCCGCGGCGGCGCTGTCTGCTGGTATCTCGCCCCCCGCGCCGCCAGCAGCTGGCCCTCCGCCCGTGGACGAAGGCAGCTTGATCTCCTGGCCCGCCGTTAGACTTTGTGGGTTTCCGATTTGAGGGTTCGCCTTCTGCAAATCCTCGGGGGAGACGCCCAGCCGCGCCGCGAGTTGCGACAGCGTACTTTCGCCGGCTCGGACTGTTGTGGTCGCGCTTTCACCGTCCTGGCCGGACGGTCCAACCGGCATCGAGCCCGAAGTATCTACTCTCATGCTTTGCAACTTCCTCTCGCCAAACTCGCTGGCGCTCGCGACGAACGGGACCCGGTTCACTCTCAGCGATTTCGCCGGCAATTGGTACGAAGTCGTCTGAGAATGTTATCGAAGAGGAATCCAGAAAGTTGTTTTTGCGTCGGTTTCTTCTTCAATTGGCGGGTGGCCCACGACACCCAGCCCCGTGGGCTTTTTTGTCCCTCGACTAGCGTAAGAACCGAAGAAAGTTTCCTTTCGGGGCGGGCAAGAGCAGGCCGTCTGGCCACCCCCGGCGATGGAGAAAAATGTTCTCTTGACATCCCCTCTGGAGAACCCCCAGATTGAAAGATCGCTGAAGGTCGCGCTGCGCTGAAAAGGTAGGCCAGGCGCGGGTTTGCGATGGGTTGGTCAAGATTTCCCTCGACCTTGAGGAGGACCTGTGAAATCAGTAGCGTCTGTCTTTTGCGCCTTGCTTTTTCTGTCTGTGCTTGGGTCTGCCCAGGGCAGCGAAGATGTCGTGGGTCTGGTTACAAAGGTTGACGCAGGCTCCATCAACGTTACAACCAAGACCGGAGAGGTCAAAACGGTGGTGGTCGGGCCAAGCACAAAGTACGCAAAGGGCGAGGCTTCAGTAACCCGGAAGGAGCTGAAAGTTCAAGACCGGGTCGTGATAAACACCGAGCCAACGGGAGGCACGCTTCAGGCCACGAAAGTGACCATCGGCGCTCGAACCAAGAAGTATCCATTACAGGGTGAAGTAGTGCGTAAGAACGGTGCCACCGGTGAGATCACGGTGACCAATCGCGAGATCCCGGGCTTCATGGCCGAAATGACGATGCCGTACCGCGTCAAAGATCCTGCCGTGGTTCAGGCAGTTCAGCCGGGCGACAATATCGTCGCCGAAATGGTGGTTGCCGAGAATCACCTGGACCATTGGCTGGAGGACATCCGGGTCACCGATAAATCAGGGCGCAGTCAGATGAAGCCGCAGCTCGCGGCGCATAGACTCAAGCCGGGTGATCGCGTGCCTAACTTGCCGCTTATCAATCAAGACGGCCACACCATTCATCTCAGCGATTTTTCGGGCAAAGCCGTGCTGATCACCTTCATCTACACCCGCTGCATCATGCCGGACTATTGCCCCCGCATGAGCACGCAATTCGCCCGCATTCACGAAGAGTTGAAGAAGAGTCCGGCAGATTACAAAAAGACTCATCTGCTTACGATTACGTTTGATCCGCAATACGACAGCCCCCCCGTTCTGCGGAAATACGGCCTGGCTTATCTGGGCGGCGATGCAAGCGGTTTTTCCCATTGGGATTTCACTACCAGCAGCGCCTCCGACCTTACGCGCCTTTCTCAGGCTTTCGGCCTCGAGTTCGAACAGGGGCCGGACGAGATTTACCACACCACGAGCGTTGCATTGATTGCGCCCAATGGAACCGTCGCGAAGCTCTGGTCCGTGGATTGGAAAGGGCCGGACCTTATCGCGGGCTTGCGCCAGGCGGCTGAAGGCACAGCTGGCGGTAGTGGACCATATTCCAGGAAACAATAATTTCGTTCACCCAATCTGCTCCTAGACGAGGAAGCGGGCGGGCCACCTTCAGCTGCTCCCGGCGAAGTTATTCTTCCCGCTGCAAGGTGGAGCGCGGTGGAACGCTGCATGCAATAACCACGCAGTGATTGGCGACCTGCCGCGAGAAGTGAGACTCCATTACTTCACCGGACGAGCTTGAGCTTGCTGCAGCCCGACTGGCCCCGGCGCGACAGAAGCCGATGGGCCGCTGGTTTCCGGCTTGATTAGGGGCTCGGCTAGAGGAGCCCCATTCCAGATCAGATCAGTCTTGATTACAACCTTCTGATTAACGATCGGATTGATGTCCGTCTCAAAAATCTGGTAACCGGGAAGGGCGACTTTGATGCGGTGAGTTCCGGGCGCGATTAGCATGCCTTGGCCCACGCCATCAAACTCAGCCACGTGCCCGACGAACAGGCCATCAACAAATACTGCGGCCCGCTCCGGTTTCACCTCGATCTTAACGGTGGAGGTTTCCGTCGGAAGCCGCATGTTAGGCGCCTTCTGCATGGCTACGCGAATCACTTGCTTTTCTCCTGGCTGGACAACAACTTCCTCGGTGAAGTCCTTGTATCCGTCCTGGCGCACCGCAATCTGATGCTGGCCGGGTAACAGCAGAACCTTCTTGGAATTCTTGAGTTCCTTCAAGTACCCCACGTATTCTCCGTCAACCCAAACGCCGGAAGTTTTTTCGATATGGGATACTCCTTTGAACTGAATTTCTCCCATCACTTCATTTGCCGCATACATACTGGGAGGGACTAGCAGAACGGGAACCAGAACCAGCACCCGCAGCAACGATAATATTCGGAGTGCGCTTTTCATGATTGCCTCCTTAACCCAATTTGAAATATAGGTGCAACACACATGCCAAACTCGCAAGTGGTTGTATAAGCATAAGTTGCCGTGAAGGAGGCGCCTTCGAAACCTTAGCGGCGAGCGGAAAGAAGGTTCGGACCAGGGCAAAAATTTCACGCGATTCCGAGCGAATGACCTAGTCACGAAACTAACAAAGATTTTGCCCCACGCACCATCGGATTACAGTCCAGAAACCTACTGAGATGGGAGTGTCACGCCAGAAATCCGACTTTTATTTCGATCGCAAAGTGCTACCCCAACGAGCAAAAGTGCCCCGAACCGCGATCAAGAGTTTTGTCCGCTGAGTCAGGTATACAGGTGCCCACGCTTCAAAGACCGGAGGGTGCAGCTTAGAGACTTCCGCGAATAACGCGGGCTGGCAAGACTGGAACAACAAAGCCCGAATGTTCCCCCTTACAGCACAATCTCCATCCCCTCCGACGCCGCTCGCACCTTCGCATAGTAGTTGCTCGCCTCTTTCACTACGTTGTCGATGCAGGAGTCGTCGTGCGCGGGGTCGTGGTGATACAGCACCAACTCTTTCGCTCCGCTCTCCATCACTACGTTGACGGCTTCGCGCCAGTGGCTGTGGCCCCAGCCGCGGCGGCGGGCTTCGTACTCATCGGGAAGATATTGCGCGTCGTAAATCAGCACATCGGCCCCGGCAGCTAGTTTGCGCACGTTGCGGTCGAACACCGGCTCTCCCGGTTCGTTGTCGGTGGCGTACACCAGCACGCCGTCTTTGGTCTCCAGGCGGAAACCCATGCAGCCCTGCGGATGATTCAGCCAGGTGGTTTGCACCATCAGGTCGTCGAGCGAGAGGCGGCCCTCCTCGATATCGTAGAACTCGCGCTGCGCCTGCATTTCCGTCAGGCCGACCGGGAAGTAAGGCGCGGACATCTGCTCCTCCATCACCCACTGCAGGTGGCGGGTGCGGCTGGAGCAGTGAAACATGAAGCGGTTCATGTGCTGATAGAGCGGCGTGAAAAAAGGGAATCCCTGAATGTGATCCCAATGAAAGTGCGAGACGAAAACGTGCGCCAGCAGCGGCTTGCCGGCGAACTCGCGCACCAGACTCTGGCCTAGCGCGCGAAACCCGGTGCCGCAGTCGAAGATATAGATGCTGTCGCCGAGTCTGACCTCGACGCAGGAGGTGTTGCCTCCGTAGCGCATGTTTTCTGGGTGAGGAGTCGGCGTTGATCCGCGCACCCCCCAGAACTTGATACGCATAGTCCCCCGGTTAGCGGATGTCGGCTAAACAGTCATCTTCCAACGACTTCGCAAATCCGTCAATTCATAGCTTGGTTACCTTGGGGGAACCAGGGGGCGACCGGTTAGCCGGGCACAATCATGAACCACGAAGGACACGAAGGTCTTCGGCTAGGGTTCCTTCGCGTACCTTCGCGCCCTTGTGATTGAGTCTCACCAGCTAAATGCGCCTCTACCCTATAATGAACAACCCGCGGATTCGCAGGCCGAATCGTGCGGGGCCGCATTTCCATATGATCCCTGCCAGCTATAAGGAATTCTCGCGCCTCGCCCGCGAAGCCACGTTGGTGCCGGTGGTGAAGTCGGTGATGGCGGATTTACTGACGCCGGTCTCCGCTTTCCTAGCCACGGCGTCCGAGCGAGCCGCATGCCTTCCTGCTCGAATCCGTGGAACGCGGCGAGCAGATTGGGCGCTACACCTTCCTGGGGGCGCGGCCTTATATGCAGGTGCAATCCCGTGGCGGGGAGGTGCTGATCCAGAAAGGCAAGCAGCAGGAGACGCGCACGGGAGACGCGGTTGGGATTATTAAGGAGCTTCTGCGGCAGCATCGGCCGGCGGTGGTTCCTGGCCTGCCGCCGTTCACCGCGGGCGCGGTCGGCTACTTCGCCTACGACGTGGTCCGCCAACTGGAAAACATTGGGAATCACGCCAAGGACGATCTCACCATCCCGGATTGCGTTCTGATGTTCTTTGACCGGCTGCTGGCTTTCGATCATCTGCGCCACCAGATTCACATCATCGCCACCGCCGATGTTTCGCGTGAGAGCCCGCGCCGGGCTTACGATCGGGCGCTTGCCGACATCGCCGTTCTGGAAAAGAAGCTGACCTCGGGGATTCGGCAGCCGCGAGCTGCGAGCCGGCCCAAGGGAAATCTGAAAGTTCACACCGGGACCGGACGCAAACCCTACATGCGGGCCGTGGAGCAAGCCAAAGAGTACATTCGCGCCGGCGACATCTTTCAGGTGGTGCTTTCGCAGCGCCTGGATTTTGTGCCTGAAGTCGCACCTTTTGACATCTACCGCGCACTGCGCACCGTGAACCCGTCGCCGTACATGTATTTTCTTCGCATCGGAGACACGCATGTCCTGGGCTCGTCTCCGGAGATGCTGGTGCGCGTCACCGGACGCAAGCTGGAGTACCGCCCCATTGCCGGCACCCATCCTCGCGGGCGCGACGAAGTCGAAGATCAGCGGTTGGAGCAGCAGATGCTGAGTGACGAGAAGGAACGCGCCGAGCACGTCATGCTGGTCGACCTCGGGCGTAACGATTTAGGCCGGGTGAGTGAATACGGTTCGGTGAAGGTTCGCGATCTGATGTACGTAGAGCGCTACTCGCACGTCATGCACATCGTCTCCGCGCTCGAAGGAAGACTGCGCAGCGGGATGGACGCGCTCGACGCTTTCGCCGCCTGCTTCCCGGCGGGCACGCTGAGCGGCGCTCCCAAGGTGCGAGCCATGCAGATCATCGAAGAACTGGAGCCAACCCGCCGGGGCATCTACGGCGGCTCGGTGCTGTACGCCGATTTCGCCGGTAATTTGGACTCCTGTATCGCCATCCGCACCATGCTCATGCAGGGCAAGCGCGCGTATTTGCAAGCAGGCGCGGGCATTGTGGCGGATTCCGATCCGGCAAGCGAATTTCAGGAAAGCCTCAACAAGGCGCAGGCAGTACTTCGGGCGGTGGAGACGGCCAGAGGCAGCGGTTAGTCTGCCAGAAGGTCAAAACTATGCCCAACCGGTCCGCCTTCCCGCGGCTCCCGCAATCGCAGGAAGCGGGCCACGTCGCCTATATCCGTGAGGGTAGAGGAAATCGAGACTGCGGAATAACAGTCATTTATGGATAACGCACAGCCAACCATAGCGGTTGATTTTGATGGCGTCATTGCTAACTACGAAGGATGGAAAGACGAAAGAACCTTCGGGTTGCCGCGTGCAGATGTCATTGAGGCCTTGCAGGTGTTGCGCGACGAGGGCTGGAAGATCGTTGTTTACAGCACCCGTGAGACGGAAAATATCCGGCCCTATTTGATTGAAAATAGCGTTCCTTTTGACGAGATAAACCGCAATTCTTCATATCACACGGGAGGGGTGAAACCCGTCGCAACGGTTTATTGGGACGACAGAGCTTGTTGCTATTCGGGCGATGCTCGTAAAGACCTTGAAACAATTCGTAAATTTCGCACGTGGAGCGGACGGAGATAACGTTTTCAGGCCTGTCGACCAAACAGTTGTGGCTGGGGCTTAGGTCGTGGAGCTTGTTCCGGCCAAAAATGATCTACGATGAACTTTGACCAGTCTCCCATGTCGTCGTAGAAGTCAGCCATTTCTTTTATCTGCACCAGTTTCCCGCTCATCGAACTCCCACGTGTTGACCGGAATTCTTGCTGATTTAACGCCAATGCCACATTTTCACTCTTCAACGTAATTTCGTACAGAATCGCGACGTGCCGCGAGGCGCGCGCATCCTCGTTGGTACGAATCAGTCCGACTGGACTACGGTTCAACTCAAACGCCTCCTTGATGAACACCTCCTCTGTCAACTCCCGGTTTAGAGTATTGAGCAGAATCTCCCTCCCGTCATCAGCCTGGATGACATGCCCTCCTGCCCAAACTGCGTAGGTATCATGGAGCGGATGGCCTGGCTTTTTCCTTTTTAGAAGAAGAACTTTGTCGTCATACCGAAGCATGGCGCAAGGAATAGGCTGCAGGTAATTTGGGTTTTGCTCGGCCTGGGAGCGCGGAACGAACGTCTTTTCTTTCTCAAGGGCCCTAATAAAATCAGAAACGACTACGGGGTCAGAGACAAAGCCCGCATCCGGCAACGCCCCCTTTATGGCGTTTATGGGCACGACACAGATCATTTCGTCCAGAAACTCGTTTAGCACTTTGAGGGCCTCGTCCGTTATTTTCGCGACACCTTGCCGCGTCCTCGTATTAGTTGTGTCAACAGCGACGATTCTCTTAAATTCCGCCCCATGCTCTTTGATCGTCTTATCCGTGGCCTGCAACAATTGCTTCAGCGTTTGCTCCGCCATTATAGTTCCTCTTTTTGTCGTCAGTTGATCAGCGTATTCGCGCTCGATCGATACTGTTGGATCACATGTCAACACGAATATCAGGTCAACCAGTTCCGTCCAGCGGTTCATAGTGAAGAATTGAGCTACCTGCCTAGCCTCCTCTCCCGTGATCTTCCCGGTCATTTCGAGCCATTCGTTCCACACGAGAGCATCGAAGACGCCACGATCCAAAATGAACACGTCGAGATCGCGATACAAAGCTTCAAGCATTCCCTGTAGGCTCGCACAGGAAACCCACACATTGAAGTTGAGATGGCCCTTTGACTTGATTGGGGCAACGGACGCTCGTTCGGTGAAAACCTCGACCTTGATCCCGTTTCGCTTTAGAAAAAGCTCAAGTCCGCTTATGGAGCGAGTCTTTCCTGCCTTTGGCGCTCCGCTGAACTCGATTATCAGCGGCCTCTTAGCGGCGCGGGCGTCCAGCAACTCCTTAAGTTTGGCCGCTCTGGTTTCTAGGTCCAGTACTTGTTCGTAGTCGGCCCGACTTTGTTCATTGGCGGCCATGAGATTTTCGGATTTCCCGAATGTTACCACCTTGTTGGGGTTGGGAGTTACGCACCGATCCCCAGAAAATTCTCCACCAGCTTCTTCCCTTGATCCGTCAGCACGCTCTCGGGATGAAACTGCACGCCCTCGACCGGAAACTGCTTATGCCGAAGGCCCATAATCGTGCGCGAGCCGTCGGATTCGGTCGTGTATGCGCTTACCTCCAACTCAGAGGGCAAGCCCTTTTCTTCAACGATCAGCGAGTGGTAGCGGGTGGCCGTCATCGGCGAGGGCAGGCGGCTGAAGATGGTCTTGCCGTCGTGCTGCACTTCGCTGGTTTTGCCATGCATCAGATGAGGCGCGCGAATCACCTTGCCGCCAAAAGCCGCGCCCAGAGCCTGATGTCCGAGGCAGACGCCCAGCACTGGCGCCTTGCCCGTGAAATGGCGGATCAACTCGATGCTGATTCCCGCTTCCTGCGGCGTACATGGTCCGGGCGAGATCACGATGCGCTCCGGACGCATGGCCTCAACTTCCGCCACCGTCACCTGATCATTACGGCGAACCACCACCTCCGCGCCCAGCTCTCCCAGGTATTGCACCAGGTTGTAGGTAAACGAATCGTAGTTGTCGAGGACGAAGACCATAAATCACTTATAAGGGTACCTCAAAACCTGGGCGGGGCGGCAGGAGTGTGCTCCTCTGCGTCCTTTGCCGTTATAGCCTTTGCATTTGTGGCAGGCCGCGGGAAAAAGCTTCTGACCGCAAAGAACGCGAAGGAAATGCCGCGAAGGTCGCAAAGAAAGCGCCGGCGAGACGCCTGCGCTACGGTTCAAACTAGAGCCTTGACACATCGGCCTGCAACACGCCATGCTTACTCACTCCGGGGGGGGGACGAATGGCTGAAGTTCATCAACAGGAAAAGCGCGCCACACGGCGCTTTGCGCTGCGCTTGCCTGTTTCCGTCAAATACAACGAAAACGGAGTGCAGGACAACGCCTCCGCCCAGACCCGCGACGTAAGCGCCCGCGGAATTTGCTTTTACGTGGACACCTCGGTCGAGCCCGGCGCCGCCATCGAATTCACCCTGACGCTGCCGCCGGAAATTACTCTGACTGAAAGCATTCAGGTGCGCTGCCGGGGCCGCGTGGTGCGCGTGGATAGCGCCAGCCTGGAAGGTAAGGTGGCCGTGTCCGCCGTCATCGACGATTACGAGTTTCTCTCCCAGTCGTAAGCTTGCCTCCGGCCTATTCTAATTGATCTTCGGCGCTCTGAATGCATTGGAGCAGCCCGGGCGAGTCGCCCGTCAGGGCACAGGCCTGTGGTCTGACGGGCGGAGGACGCCCATCGTTCCATTAAACCTACACCTCCGGTGGCTGCCGCTTGTGCCACGTCGTGGACTGCTCATAGGCATACGCGAGCTGGAGCACTCGCGCTTCCTCCCAGTGCGGGCCGGCGATTTGCAGTCCTATCGGCAAGCTGGCTTCGGTGAACCCACAAGGAATCGAGATTGCCGGCAAACCCCAAACGTTGAATGGGCGCGTGTTTCGCAGCAGCAGCAGTTCGCGGGGGCGGAGCTGATCCAGGTTCTGCAGCAGCTCAGCGATTGTGGGCGCTGCCGCCGGAGTGGTTGGCGTTACCAGCACATCCACATCTTCGAACACGCTGGCGATCTTGCGCCGGGCTTCTTGTAGCTCCCTCCGCCGCTCCGCCGCGGCGGCCGCGCTAATGCCTGCGCCCGCTTGAAGGCGCCGCAGCGTTTCGGGCTGATACAACTCCGGGGACCGCCCGATGAACTCGGAGTGATAGGAATAGGCCTCCGCGCTGGAGAGCGTGCGATCCGTGGGCGCCTCAAGTCCGATGTCTCGAATTTCATGGCCCATCGCAGCCATCGCGGATAGCGCCCACTCCACGGCCGAACTTGCCTCGGCATCAAGTTCGTCGAAAAAGAACCCACGGGGGACACCGATTCGCAACGGCTTGGTAGCTTTGCTGACCGCGGAAAAATAGTCGGCGAGCGGAGCATCGCCGCTCGCAGCGTCCCTTGCGTCGTGGCCGGCGATCGCTTGGAGCATTATGGCTGCGTCGGAGACGCTTCGTGCAATCGGCCCGAGATGATCGAGCGAGACAGACAATGGGATCACGCCGGGAGCACTGATGCGTCCATAAGTCGGCTTCAGCCCGACGACACCGCACAGCGCCGCTGGTTCTCGCACCGAGCCCGCCGTGTCCGTACCGATGGCTCCGTAACATAGGCCTGCTGCGACGGCGGCAGCAGAGCCTCCCGAAGATCCTCCGGCGATATGGGCCTGATTCCAGGGATTGTGTACTACGCCGTAGTTACTGATGACCGAGCTTCCGCCGTAGGCACACTCGTGCAGATTCTGCTTGCCCAATAGAATCGCTCCGGCATTTTTTAGGCGACGGACAACCTCGGCGTCTTCCGAGGGCACGCGGTCTTTGAATACCGCGCTGGCGGCTGTCGTGCGTGCACCGGCGGTATCAATGAGATCTTTGAGCGCGAGCGGGATGCCGTGCAGTGGACCGTGCCATTCGCCGCGTCCAATTTCTTTCTCGGCGTGCTTTGCCTCGGCCATGGCGGACTCTGCTGTCACTGTGATGAAAGCGTTGAGCTTTGGGTTCGTCTGCTCAATGCGCGCAAGGCATTCTCTGGTCAGCTCGACCGGGGAGAGCGCTTTTTTTTGGAGCATCTTGCTGGTTTCTAGGATTGACTTTGGCATTTCGTTCTAGGGCTGAACGCTTGAGTAGACCACAGGGGGCACAGGGAAGCACAGGAAAACCAGGCGCAGGGTTCCTGTGTTTCCCTGTGGTTATTCTCTCCGCCCGTCTTCACGGCCAGTTCTATAATCACTCCATCCCGATTCCACGGAGGCCCGACCACCATGGCCCAGGTGCTAGTGACACCGGTTAGCACGCAAGGTTTTTTTCTGGATGGCAAGTGGGTCGAGGAAGGCGATCCGATCGAAATCCGCGCGCCCTATGACGGCAACGTAATCGGCCGCGTATTCCAGGGAAGGCGTGAACATGCCGAGGCGGCGATTGCCGCGGCAGTCAAGGCTTTCGGCACCACGCGCAGGCTGCCAGCTTTCGAGCGGCAACGCGTACTGCGACGAGTAGCCCAGGGCATCGCCGAACGCAAAGAACAATTCGCCCGTACCCTGGCCCAGGAAGCCGGAAAGCCAATCAAGGCGGCGCGAACCGAAGTGGAGCGGGCAATCTTTACTTTTAACGTCGCGGCCGAAGAGAGCACTCGCATCTATGGCGAGTTTCTTCCTCTGGACTGGCAGGAGTTCACCGCCGGGCGTTGGGGCATCGTGCGGCGCTTTCCGCTGGGGCCCATCGCCGGAATCACTCCGTTTAACTTCCCGCTGAATTTGGTGGCTCACAAAGTTGCGCCAGCCATTGCCAGCGGCTGCACCATCGTGCTGAAGCCGGCTCCGCAAACCCCGTTGACCGCGCTGCTGCTGGCGGAGGCGGTGCAACAGGCCGGATGGCCGGACGGCGCGCTGAGTGTCTTGCCGCTTTCGAATGACGACGCTGGCCTGCTAGTCACCGACGAACGCATCAAGCTGATCAGCTTCACTGGCAGCGCCGCTGTGGGTTGGGATATCAAGCGGCGCGCCGGGAAAAAGAAAGTCGTGCTGGAGTTGGGTGGGAACGCGGCGGTCCTGGTACACAGCGATACCGATCTCTCCTACGCCGCCGACCGCTGCGTCGCCGGAGGCTTCGTCTACGCGGGGCAGAGCTGTATTTCGGTGCAGCGCATCCTGGTGGAACGCTCGGTATGCGGTAAGTTTACCGATCTGCTGCTGGCGGGAGTAAAGCAACTAAGAGTAGGCGATCCGCTGCAAGAGACGACCGATCTGGGGCCGTTGATCCGCGAGAGCGATGCGGTTCGCGCCAGCCAGTGGGTGGAAGAAGCAGTGCGCGGCGGCGCGCGGCTGTTGTGTGGCGGGCGCAGGAACGGCGCTATGCTCGAGCCGACCGTGCTCACTGGCACCAATCCCGAGATGAAGGTGAACTGCCAGGAGATTTTTGCCCCGGTAGTCACCGTCGAGCCTTACGACAATTTCCCGGATGCGGTGCGGCAAATCAACAATTCTCCCTACGGTTTGCAGGCGGGAATATTCACCCGCGACGCCAAACTTCTGTTCAGCGCGTATGAAGAACTTGAGGTCGGAGGTTTGATCGCCGGCGACGTGCCGACTTTCCGAATCGATAACATGCCCTATGGCGGCGTGAAAGATTCGGGCCTGGGCCGCGAGGGCCTGCGCTATGCCATCGAGGAGATGACCGAGCCGAAGTTGCTGGTGATGAATCTGCGATAAAGGAGCGGCTGCCTTTGGCTAAATTAACGAATCCTTAACGTTGGCGCTGCTATGGTCCAAAGTTTCCCGGGAGTCGCGCGGGCCCTGTCGAAAGAACTGTTATAATTTCCAGTCTTTTCCAAAAACGCTCACTCCGTCGTGACCGCGTAGGCCCGTAACGCTGCACGAACCGGGGACCGCAAGGGGTCCCGACTGCACTGGAAGCTCGAATTCAATGCAGATTTTTCATCGCAGCACGAACACCATTTCCCGGGCGACGATCTATGGCGCCATTTTTGTGGTGGCGGCGTTGCTCTGGGCCATGGACGAGGTCCAGCGGTCTCCGTATGTGACCTACGCCGGAGTCGCGCGGCCTCAGCCGGTGCCGTTCAGCCATCAGCATCACGTCGCCGGGCTGGGAATCGATTGCCGCTACTGCCATACTTCGGTGGAGACCTCGAGTTTTGCCGGTATCCCTCCCACCAAAACTTGCATGAACTGCCACTCGCAAATCTGGACCAATGCACCGCTGCTGGAGCCGGTGCGGGAGAGCTTCCGCAGTGGCAAGTCCCTGGTGTGGACGCGGGTGAACGACTTGCCCGATTTCGTCTATTTCGATCACAGCATTCATATCAACAAGGGCGTGGGCTGCAACACCTGCCATGGGCCGGTGGACCGTATGCCTCTGATGTACAACTATGCGTCGTTGCAGATGGAGTGGTGTCTGAATTGCCATCGCGGGTCGGAGCAGTACTTGAGGCCACGCGACCAGGTTTTTAACATGCGCTATGAGCAGCCGTCGAGTGCGAAACCAGTGGTGGTCGATGGCAAGGCATACACCGACCAGCTTGCGCTGGGGCAGGCGCTGCGCGCGAAATACAAAGTGCGCACGGTGGCGGATATTACGAGTTGCTCGACGTGTCATCGGTGAGTTGGATGACAATTTCAATTGCAGCACTGACAGTGTGAAAGTGCGATGAAGATGCAACAACAATCCGGCAAGCCTCCTCGCGAGGACATCTGCCCCGGCAAGAAGGGCACGCTCGACCTGGAGACTGCCCGCGCCCGCATCGCCGAGACCAACGGCCCGGAGTACTGGCGCTCGCTCGAAGAACTCGCGGGCAGCGCGGAGTTCCAGGAGATGATGCACCGCGAATTTCCCAAGGGCGCATCAGAGTGGCTGGATTCAGTCTCGCGGCGCGGCTTCCTGAAGCTGATGGGCGCGTCGCTGGCGATGGCCGGCATGACGGCCTGCACCAAGCAGCCGCTCGAGCCGATCGTTCCCTACGTGAAGCAGCCGGAAGAAATCATCCCGGGCAGGCCGTTGTTCTACGCCACGGCGTTCACGCTCGGCGGATACGCCAGCCCGGTGCTGGTGGAGAGCCATCTGTATCGGCCCACCAAGATCGAGGGCAACGACCAGCATCCGGCGAGTCTGGGCGGGACCGACATCTTCGCGCAGGCTTCCATCCTCGACATGTACGACCCCGATCGCTCGCAGACCATCACCTATCTCGGCGAAGTGCGCACCTGGGGCGACTTCCTGAATGCGATGCATGGGCCGCTGAGCGCGCAGAAAGCAGTGCAGGGTGCGGGAATCCGCATCCTGACGCAGCCGATTTCGTCGCCCACCCTGGCCGATCAGATGCGCTCGGTGCTGAAGATTTATCCGCAGGCCAAGTGGCATGTGTACGAGCCGATGAATCGCGACAACGTGCTGGAAGGCGCGAAGCTGGCCTTCGGCCAGCCAGTGGAGACGCAGTACGACTTCAACAAGGCCGACGTCATTCTCTCGCTGGACGCGGATTTCCTCTCGGCAGGATTTCCCGGGAATGTGCGTTACATTCGCGACTTCGCCAAGCGGCGCAATCCGGATTCGGCAAGATGAGCCGGCTGTACGTGGTCGAGAGCGGGACGAGTGCAACCGGGGCGAAGGCGGATCATCGGTCGCCCATGCCGCTACCGAGTTGCGAGATCGAGCTGGCTTGCCCGCCGGGCTCGCAGTTTTTGGCCAAGCTGCGGCCACGCGCCGTCGGACGAGCAGAGGAAGTTTCAGACGCCGATGGCCATGATCTGCAAGCCATCGTGGATCGAGCGTCGTGATCGCTGGCGATCATCAGCCTCCGGTGTTCATGCACTGGCCCACGCTATCAACCAGCGCTGGGCAACGTCGGCAAGACCGTCTTCTACACCGATCCCGTCGATGCGAATCCGGTCAATCAGACCGAATCGCTGAAAGACCTGGTCGCCGACATGCGTGGCGGCAAGGTGGACATGCTGATCATCCTGGGCGGCAATCCTGCCTACGATGCGCCCGCCGACCTCGGTTTTGCCGACGCGCTTAAGAATACCAACATTCCGCTGCGCGTCCATCTCGGACTTCACCAGGACGAGACCGCCGAGCTTTGCCACTGGCATGTCAACGAGGCGCACTATCTCGAAGCCTGGGGCGATGGCCGTGCCTATGACGGCACGGTGAGCATCGTGCAGCCGCTGATTGCGCCGCTCTACAACGGCAAGAGCGCGCTGGAAGTCGTTGCGCTACTTGGCTGGGCCACGGGCGCCAGCAGTCACGATGTGGTGCAGGGCTATTGGAAGACGCAGCATCCGGGTGCGGACTTCGAAACCTTCTGGCGCAAGTCGCTGCATGATGGATGGGTTGAAGGCACGACTTTCGCTCCGAAGCAGGTCACCGCCAAGCCCGCACCTGTGCCAGCGCTGGCCGACGCCGGTTCGCAAGCCATCGAAATCAACTTCCGCCGCGATCCCTCCATCTACGACGGCCGTTTCGCCAACAACGGCTGGCTGCAGGAACTGCCCAAGCCGATGTCGAAGATGACCTGGGACAACCCGGTGCTCATCGGCCCGAAGATGGCCGAACGCCTGGGCCTCGCGAGTCCGAAGACCTGGTCAACATGAGCTCAACGGCAAGACAGTTACTGCTCCAGTCTGGGTGCAGGCCGGACATCCCGACAATTCGATCACCGCTTTCTCTCGGCTACGGTCGCCGCCGAGCGGGACGCGTCGGAACTGGCGCGGGTTTCGACATGTATCCGCTGCGTTACAGCGCGACGCCGTGGTCGGCCACCGGCGTGACCGTCGCCAAGGCCGGCGAAACGTACAAGCTGGCTACGACTCAGGGCTACCAGACCATGGACACGGCCGGTCGGCGCGCGTCCCCTGGTGCGCACTGCGAGCCTGGAGGAGTATCACAAAGAACCGAATTTCGCGCGCGAGGAAGAGCCGCCGACGGAGCTAACGCTCTACAAGCCGTATCCCTATACAAGAAGAAGCCTACGCCTGGGGCATGGCCATCGACCTGAACGCCTGCGTGGGCTGCAACAACTGCATTGTGGCCTGCCAGTCGGAAAACAACATTGCGGTGGTCGGCAAGGAGCAGGTCGTGCTCGGGCCGGCACATGCACTGGCTGCGCGTCGACGCCTACTACCAGGGCGACCGCGACAATCCCAAGGCTTACTTCCAGCCGGTGCCCTGCCATGCAGTGCGAGAACGCGCCTTGCGAGGTCGTGTGCCCGGTGGGCGCGACCGTGCACAGCACCGAAGGCCTGAACGACATGGTCTACAACCGCTGCGTGGGCACGCGCTACTGCTCCAACAACTGCCCGTACAAAGTGCGGCGCTTCAACTTCCTGCTGTTCCAGGACTGGGAGACGCCGCAGCTCAAGATGATGCGCAATCCCGACGTCACCGTGCGCAGCCGCGGCGTGATGGAGAAATGTACCTACTGCGTGCAGCGCATCAACGAGCACCGCATCGATGCCGAGCGCGAGGATCGCAAGATTGCCGACGGCGAACTGAAGACCGCCTGCCAGCAGTCTTGCCCGGCGGAAGCTATTATTTTTGGCAATATCAACGATCCCAATAGCCGGGTTTCGAAGCTCAAGGCGGAAACGCGAAACTACAGTTTGCTGGGCGATCTGAACACCCGGCCGCGGACGACGTATTTGGCGGAGATTCGGAATCCGAATGGAGAGTCGGGGTCGTGATTGTTTTTCTCCTGTGCCTCCCTGTGGTTTTCTTCCAGCCACAGGGGAACACAGGGAAGCACAGGTGAACCGAGAGCAGGCAGCGAGCTAGGCACATGGACGACCACATAGAACAAGTCGACACCGGGCAAGCCCCAGTCATCGAACCTGGCTACACTTTTGGTTCGGTCACGGACAAGATCAGCGCCATCGTGCTGAACCGTCCCGCGTCGGTCGGGTGGTTCGTGGGCTTCGGCATCGCCTTTCTTCTAACCATGATGATGCTGTACGCCATCGGCTATTTGTTCGTCCGCGGCGTCGGCATCTGGGGGGTAACCATCCCCATTGGCTGGGGCTTCGCCATTGTCAATTTCGTTTGGTGGATCGGAATCGGGCACGCCGGCACGCTGATCTCGGCCATCCTGCTGCTGCTGCGGCAATCCTGGCGTAACTCGATCAACCGCTTCGCTGAGGCCATGACGCTGTTCGCCGTCTGCTGCGCGGGTATTTTTCCCGCCATCCACGTCGGCCGTCCGTGGGTGGCGTATTGGCTGTTCCCTTATCCCAATTCGATGCGGGTTTGGCCGCAATTCCGCAGCCCCCTGATCTGGGACGTATTCGCGGTCTCGACCTATGCCACGATTTCCGCGGTGTTCTGGTTCATCGGACTGGTTCCCGACCTGGCCACGCTGCGGGACCGCTCCACCAACCGCATCGCGCAGAAGATTTATGGAATCCTGGCTCTGGGCTGGCGCGGCTCAGCGCGGCACTGGCACCGCTACGAAACCGCCTACCTTCTGCTCGCCGGCCTGGCCACGCCGCTGGTGCTCTCGGTGCACACGGTGGTGAGCTTCGACTTTGCCATCGGCATCGTTCCGGGCTGGCATACGACCATCTTTCCGCCCTACTTTGTCGCCGGCGCCATCTACTCCGGTTTTGCAATGGTTCTGATGCTGGCCATTCCCATCCGCAAGATTTATGGCCTGGAAGGATTCATCACCGAGCTGCATTTGGAAAACTCGGCCAAGGTCATGCTGGCCACCGGCTTGATTGTCGCCTACGGCTACATCATTGAAGCCTTCATGGGGTGGTACAGCGGCAACCGCTATGACGCCTTCACCCTTTGGAACCGCCTGCACGGACCCTATCGCTGGGACTACTACGCGTTGCTGCTGTGCAATATCGTGATCCCGCAGGTGCTGTGGATTCGCAAGCTGCGCACTAGTCCAGTGTGGCTCTTCCTGATTTCGTTTGTCGTTCTGGTGGGCATGTGGCTGGAGCGGTTCATCATCGTGGTGGTGAGCCTGCAGCGCGACTTCCTGAATTCCTCCTGGGGCATGTACTACCCCACGCGCTGGGACTGGATGACCTACATCGGCACGATCGGAATGTTCCTGATGCTGATGTTCCTGTTCCTGCGCATCCTGCCCATGATTTCGATCTTTGAAATGCGCACCTTGCTGCCCGAAGCCGAGGTCAAGCCGGAATGAAGCGCACACCCATCTACGGCTTGATGGCGGAGTTCGATTCGCCGAGCGACCTGGTGGCGGCGGCGGAGCGCACCCGGGACGCGGGCTACAAGAAGATTGACGCCTACAGCCCGTTTCCGGTGGAAGGCCTGGCGGAGGCGATTGGCTTTCATCACGACCTGGTGCCGTTGATCACGCTGATTGGCGGCATCGTCGGTGGAACTACCGGGTACCTGATGCAGTACTGGATGGCGGCGGTGAACTATCCGCTGAACATCGGCGGCAAGCCTCCGCATTCGTGGCCGGCGTTTATTGTCATCACCTTTGAGATGACGATTCTGTTTGCTGGGCTCTCGGCTGTGCTCGGCATGCTCGCGCTGAACGGGTTGCCCATGCCCTATCACCCGGTGTTCAACGTGCCGCGCTTCGCTCTGGCCACCAAGGACAGGTTCTTCCTGATCGTCTTTTCCACCGACACCAAGTACGACGTGGTGGGAACGCGCAAGTTTCTGGAAGGGTTGAATCCGCGCTCGCTTTCGGAGGTGCCCAGTTAAGATCGCGGACAAATTCGCTTTCTGGGCGTGCCTTCGCCAGCTTGTCATCCTGAGCGGAGCAGGGGCTTCGCGAAGCGAAGTTTCTGCGGAGTCGAAGGACCTCGTGTTTGCTGGCAGTGGAAGCGGCGAAGGCCATGCTCAGCTCAGGATGGCAAACTGGCTGAGATTGGCCGCGCTGCTGGGCGCCATCGGAATGCTGGCCGCCTGCCGCCAGGACATGCATGACCAGCCGCGTTTCAAGCCGCTGGCTAAGAGCGATTTCTACGCAGACCTGCGCTCGGCGCGGGCGCCGGTCGAAGGCACGGTGGCGCGCGGACAGCTGCATGAAGACACATATTTCTACACTGGCAAGATTGGCAATAATCCCGGAGATTACATGCCCTTCGCGGTCACGGCGGATGTGCTGGCCCGCGGCCGCGAGCGCTTCAACATTTATTGCGCCCCCTGCCACTCCCGGCTCGGAGACGGCAAAGGGATTATCCCGTCGCGGGGCTTCGCCCGCAAGCCGCCCTCATTTCATGAAGAAAAGCTGCGCAAGCAACCGCTGGGCTATTTCTTCGATGTCATGACCAACGGTTTTGGCATCATGCCGGACTATTCCTCGCAAATTCCGGCGCGCGACCGCTGGTGCATCGCCGCCTACGTGCGCGCCTTGCAGTTGAGCCAGAATGCAACCATGGCGGATGTCCCCAGCGGGCAGAAGATCCCGTCGGAACCGCCGCAATTTGAAGAGCCGGGATCTGGAGCAACCTTGCCAGTCGTGGAAGAGAAATCGACCAGCACAACCGAAGAGGAACGCAAATGAGCACGGCGGCAATCAATCCGACCGACCTGATGGCCCCGCCGGTGGTCAAGATCATTCAACGGCGGTCGCTGGCCGTTGGCGTCGTTTTCTCCGTCGCCGCTGCCGTGCTGGCCTTCGCCCGCCCCAACGAGTTTTTCCCCGCCTACCTCCTGGCTTTGATGGCGTGGCTTGGCGTTACTCTGGGATCGATGGCGGTTCTCATGATCCGCCATCTGACCGGCGGAGGCTGGGGTGTGGTCATCCGCCGCGTGATGGGTGCGGCCATGCGCTGCATCCCGCTGATGACTTTGTTCTTCATTCCTCTGGCGGCGTTCGGAATCCCGCGGCTGTACATTTGGGCGCGGCCCCTGAACACCATCGCCGACGCCAAACTGCGGGCACATTTGCAGGATCTGACTCAGAGCTACTTGTCGGTGCGCGGATTCATCCTGCGCGCTGCGATCTACTTTCTGATCTGGAACCTGCTTTCGTTCCTACTAACCAAATGGTCGGCCGAGGGCGACCATATCGGCGCGCGCGACAATACCAATCGCTTCAAGGCGGTCAGCGGGCCGGGATTGATTCTCTACGCTTTCACCATCTCCTTTGCCGCCATCGATTGGGTCATGTCCATCGACCCTAGCTGGATTTCGACCATCTACGGGCTGCTGGTGCTGATCGGAGAAGTGTTGTCGGCTATGTGCTTCGCGGTGGTGATCGAGCGGATTCTGTTCCGTTACAAGCCGATGTCCATCCTGCTGAAGCCCGATTTCGTCCATGACCACGGGAAATGGATGCTCACCTTCATCATGGTGTGGGCGTACTTTGAGTTTTCCCAGTGGCTCATCATCTGGGCGGGAAACCTGCCCGACGAAATCACCTGGTACATGACACGTTTGAACGGCGGCTGGGGATACGTTGGCCTGTTTCTGGTGACCTTCCACTTCGCGGTGCCTTTTGTGCTGCTGCTGTCGCGGCCCTTCAAGCGCAAGATCGAGAAGCTGGCGTGGCTGGCGGCGTGGCTGCTGGTGATGCGTTTCGTGGACTTGCTGTGGATGATCGAACCGAATTTTTCCGCCCACTTGCGGGTGACGATGGCAGATGTAGTCGTTCCCGTCGCCATGGGCGGTTTGTGGCTGGCATATTTCTGCCGCAACCTGAATTCCTTGCCGCTGCTGCCATTGTACGATCCGTCGGCGAAGGAAGTTCTGGAACCGGCGCATGAGTGATGTATATGAGTGACGAAACCACCAAACACGGCGAGCCCAACGGCGGGTATGAGCACGAGGACATGCACTCCCGCACCGTGGTCATCTTCCTGGCCTCGTTGGCGCTGATTTGCGTGCTGGTGTATTTCTTCCTCAAGGGCATGTATGGCTATCTCGATGCCTACGACAAGTCGCACCAGCCCGAGCAGAATCCGCTCAAGCCGCCGGCCGCCATCGACACCCGCGACACCAGAACGCCCCAGGTCGCGGCGCAAGTGAAGGCCGATTTCCCCGAGCCCCGATTGGAGAGCGACGAGCGCACCGAGATTCGCGATTTTCGTTGGCAGGAGGCAAGGACGCTGAATAGCTACGGTTGGGTCAACCAGCAAGCGGGCGTGGTTCATATCCCGATCGAGCGCGCGATGGAGTTGGTGGTGGAGCGGGGGCTGCCGGTACGGCCGGAAGGCGGTACGGCGGCAGGAACGAGGAAACCGTAGCGCCGGCATCTTGCCGGCGTATGCGAACGCCGGCGAGACGCCGGCGCTACAAAGAGCCGTACTTAAGGAGTGCGGTGCAGAGTATAGCTAACAACTCGATATGGCGGCTGCTTCTCGGGACCCTGCTGCTGAGCGGCCTGAGCTGGGGCCAGGGAATGACTCAGGGCGTGATAACCCCGCCCGCCAACGTGCGTCCGCCCGGCTTGGAGAATGTGGCCATCGAGCAGCGTTTGAATGAACAAATTCCGGCGGACCTCGCCTTCCGCGACGAAACCGGTAAGGCGGTCCGGCTGGGCGACTATTACGGCAACAAGCCGATGATTCTGAACCTGGTCTACTACCAGTGCCCGATGCTGTGCAGCGAAGTGCTGTCTGGGTTGACCGGCGCTATGCGGGTGCTGAAGTTCGATGTCGGCAAGGACTTCGAAGTCCTCACCGTGAGTTTCGATCCGCGCGACACGCCTGAGATTGCCGCCGCCAAGAAGGCGGACTACCTGAAGCGCTACGGACGTGCCAACGCCGCCGATGGCTGGCATTTCCTGACCGGGCCGCAGGCATCGATCGACGCGCTCACCAAGGCCGCCGGATTTCAATATCAATACAATCCCAAGACCGGCCAGTTCGCACATGCCACCGCGATCATGGTGCTGACGCCCGACGGGCGCATCGCGCAGTACTACTATGGCGTCGAATTCGCGCCCAAGGATCTGCGCCTGGGGCTCGTGCAAGCCTCGAACAACAAGATCGGCAACGTGGTGGACGAGGTTTTGCTGTACTGCTATCACTACGATCCGGCGACGGGGAAGTATGGCGCTGTGATCGCCAGGATTCTGCGTTTGGCGGGATTGGCGACCATGCTTATTCTCGGCTCAATGCTCGTCATTTTGTCTCGACGCGGCCCCCGGCGCCGGCGCGAGGAGAAGAAGGCTCACTATGTTTAACAGCCTTCCCCTGTGGCCGGTGCGCGCCTCGACTGGCGGCGCCAATGTGGACGCGCTGTTCATTTTCCTGGTGGCGCTCTCCGCCTTCATGAGCCTGGCGATCTTCACCATGATTCTGCTGTTCGCCCTCAAGTACCGGCGGCGCCCCGGGGTCGAGGCGGAGCAGATTGACGGCTCGCGGGCTTTGGAGTTGACCTGGTCCATCATTCCGTTGGGCATCTTCATGTGCATCTTCTTTTGGGGGGCGGTGATTTATTTCCGGGAGCGCACTCCTCCGCAGGGGGCCACTGAGATTTACGTCGTGGCCAAGCAGTGGATGTGGAAGCTGCAGCACGAAGAAGGACAGCGCGAAATCAACGAACTGCACGTGCCGGTGGGCCGCGACGTCAAGCTGATCATGACCTCGCAGGATGTGATCCACAGCTTCTATGTGCCCGCCTTCCGCATCAAGCAGGACGTATTGCCGGGGCGCTACACCACGCTCTGGTTCCGCGCCACCCGGCCGGGAACTTATCACCTGTTCTGCGCAGAATACTGCGGCACCCAGCACTCCGGAATGGTCGGCCAGGTAGTGGTCATGGAGCCGGCGCAGTACCAGGACTGGATGAGCGGCGGCGCCGCTGGCGCGCCCTTGGCCGTGACCGGGCAGCGGCTGTTCTCGGAACTGGGCTGCGTCACTTGTCACCGCTCCGACACTCAGGGACGAGGGCCAGACCTGGTTGGAGTTTTCGGCAAACCGGTGATGCTCGAAGACGGCCGGACGCTGACCGCGGACGAGAACTATGTGCGCGAATCCATCCTCACGCCGGCGGCGAAGGTGGTCAAAGGATTCAAGCCCATCATGCCGGTTTTCCAGGGAATCGTAAGTGAGGAGCAACTGAACGCGCTGGTTGCTTATGTCAAATCGCTGGCGCAGGCGCAGACCGCCGGGCAGGGAACCAAGACCGCATCCGCCGGTACTCCACAGGGAACGAAGGTGCAATAGCCATGGCGACCGCAGTGATTCCGCACGAACGCGAGCACTACCTCAACAAGGACTACGGTATCCGGTCCTGGCTGCTGACCGTCGATCACAAGCGGATTGCTTTGCTGTACCTGATGTCGATTACGTTTTTCTTTTTCATCGGCGGCTTTTTTGCCCTGCTTATCCGCCTGGAATTGCTGACCCCGCTAGGCGACCTGGTGCAGGCCGATACCTATAACAAGCTGTTCACCATGCACGGCCAGGTCATGATTTTCTTTTTCCTGATCCCCTCGATCCCCGCCGTGCTGGGGAACTTCCTGGTGCCTCTGATGATCGGCGCCAAGGATCTGGCTTTCCCCCGCATCAACCTGCTGAGCTGGTATCTCTACATCATCGCCGGACTGCTGTATGTACACTGCATTCTGACCGGCGGCGTGGATACGGGCTGGACCTTTTACACGCCGTTCAGCACCGCGTTCAGCAACACCAAGGTGATCGAGGCCGGACTGGCCATCTTCATCGCGGGCTTTTCGTCGATCCTCACCGGACTGAATTTTGTAGTCACCATCCACCGCATGCGGGCGCCGGGGATGACCTGGTCGCGGCTGCCTCTGTTCATCTGGGCGCACTATGCCACCAGCATCATCCAGTTGCTGGGCACACCGGTGTTGGCCATTACGCTGGTGCTGGTGGTGCTGGAACGGGCTTTCCACCTGGGGATTTTCGATCCCAAGCTGGGCGGGGATCCGCTGCTGTTCCAGCATTTGTTCTGGTTCTATTCGCATCCCGCGGTTTACATCATGATTCTGCCTGCCATGGGCGTGGTGACGGAAATCATCGCCTGCTTCTCGCGCAAGCGGATTTTCGGCTATGAGTTCGTGGCCATGTCCAGCATCGGAATCGCGGTCCTGGGATTCCTGGTGTGGGCGCACCACATGTTCGTGGCCGGGATTTCGCTGTACTCGGCGCTGGTGTTCTCCATGCTCAGCTACCTGGTGGCGGTGCCCTCGGCGATCAAGGTCTTCAACTGGACCGCAACCATGTACAAGGGCTCGATCACGTACTCCACTCCGATGCTGTATGCCTTCGGCTTTGTCGGCCTGTTCACCATGGGCGGCCTGACCGGATTGTTTCTGGCTGCCCTCGGCCTGGACGTTCACGTCACCGACACCTACTTCGTCGTCGCCCATTTCCACTACATCATGGTCGGAGGCGCGGTGATGGGCTATCTCGGGGGGATGCACTTCTGGTGGCCGAAGATATCCGGGCGAATGTATCCGGAATCCTGGGGGCGAATCGCGGCGGTGATTGTGTTCCTGGGCTTCAACCTAACGTTCTTCCCTCAGTTCGTCCTGGGTTACCTCGGAATGCCGCGCCGCTATTGGCAGTATCCGCCGGAATTTCAGATCCTCAACGTGCTCTCCACCGCGGGCTCGACCATTCTGGCCGTAGGCTACGTTCTGCCGATGGTGTATTTCCTGTGGTCGATGCGCTACGGCAAGATCGCGGACGATAATCCCTGGGGCGCGGCCGGGCTGGAGTGGATGACGACCTCGCCTCCGCCCACCTTCAATTTTGAGGAAATCCCCGAGGTCACTTGGGAAGCCTACAACTACGCCGAGATTCCCGCTCCGAAGGAGGTCCCGGTTGAGCGATAGCCCGATCGCCGTCGAAGAGCACAACCCGGCCCTGCGGCATCACTTCGTGGGCATGGAGCAGCAACGCGAGGCTGCAACGCTGGGAATGTGGCTGTTCCTGGCCACCGAGATCATGTTCTTTGGCGGAATGTTCTGCGCGTATTTGATCTACCGCTACTGGTACTACAACGAGTTTGCCGCCGGCAGCCGCAGCCTGAACATCTGGATGGGCACCATCAACACCGCAGTTCTGATCTGCAGCAGCTTGACGGTGGCTTTGGGAGTTCGCGCCGCGCAGATGGGCAAGCGGAAGCTGCTGGTCGTGCTGCTTCTTCTGACTCTGGTCTTTGGCTTCGCATTCCTGGGAATCAAGGGCCGCGAGTGGTACGACAAGTACAAGGAGCATCACATCCCCGGGCAATCTTTCAACGCGGACGATTTGGTGAAGGACTATCCTCAAATTCACATCGACCAGCGGCACGAGCAAATTTATTTCTCTCTGTACTTCGCCATGACCGGCCTGCACGCTCTGCACATGGTCATCGGCATCGGCATTTTTGCCTTTCTTACTTACTATGCCTGGAAGGGGCTTTACACTCCCGAGTACTACACGCCGGTGGAAATGGGCGGGCTGTACTGGCACTTTGTGGACATCATCTGGATTTATCTGTTTCCCTTGCTGTACCTGATTGACCGCAAACCTTTACATTGAACATCGAACTAAGAGCGCTTATGTCTGAACACATCTTACCGAGCAAAATGTATTACGGCATCTGGATCGCCCTGCTGATCCTGACGGCCGTGACCGCCGGAGTTTCGTTCATCGACCTGGGGCCGTTCAACACCATCGTGGCGCTGGTCATCGCCACCTTCAAAGCGTTGCTGGTCGTTCTCTTTTTCATGCACGTGAAATACACCAGCGAAAAGCAGACCAAGACAGTCATCATCGCCGCTATTTTCTGGCTGCTGCTTCTGCTGGGATTGAGTCTGGCGGACTACACTACGCGGCTCGTGGGATAACGCGGTTTTTCTCGCCGGACGAACCCCAATATCGGGCAGCATGGGAAGGACACGAGTTTCACTCGTGCCGTTAAATCGTTGAAATTACAGTCGCGCTTTAGCGCCTGGGGGAACGTTTCTCACAGCGGCAGCACTTGGCTGCACGCTGTCCGCGACCGAGGTAGTTGCGCCATACCTGCGCGTACTCGAACTCTCCGCTAACTGCGGCACGGCTCAAAGCCGTGCCCTTCCCGCCAAAACGCCCATGAATAATGCAGGCCACTGCCCAGTTCATCATACTCAAGCGCCGTCCGCCCGAGTTGCGATATACTCCGCCTCCGGTAGCAAACTCAAGCACGAGGTGAGCCATGGCATTCTGCAATTCCTGCGGTTCAAGCATGGAAACAGGAGCAAAGTTCTGCCCGAAATGCGGGACTCCGGCTCCGGCAGCCGTAGCTGGAGCCGCCGCACCAGCCGCCGCGGCCGCCGCCGCCGCTCCTGTGGCTCCGGCACAGAGCAGCAGTGCAGTCAAGATCATCCTGATTGTCGTGGCTGTGCTGGTCGGCCTCTTCATTCTGGGTGCTGGAGCTGTGGGTTTTGTGGCGTGGCGAATTGCCCACCGCACTCACGTGGTCAGCAGAAATGGCGAGGTAAAGGTAGAGACTCCCTTCGGGAGCGTGGAGAGCACAGAGAATCCCAGCGAGGCGGCGCACAGCGTTGGAGTCGAGCTGTATCCCGGTGCGACCGTAGCTAAGGGAGGTTCGGCCAACATGACGATCGGCAATATCCACACCGCCACGGTGCAGTTGGAGACCAGCGATTCGCCGGCAACGGTGAACGAGTTCTACAAGGCGAAATTCCCCGATGCCAATGTGATGTCATCTCAGGGAAACCACTACTCCATCGTGTCCGGGGACAAAAATAATGTGATTACGATCAACATCGAACCCCAGGACGGCATGACCAGGATTTCGATTGCCAAAGTCACCAAGCCCGGGGGGTCGGATTAGGAATTGAGCATGGAGCGCCCGGCGCTCCCTCGTACTTAGGCCGACACGCTTAGGTTGCTGACCGGCGGTACCGCAAGGCCTCCGTTGAAGCTGTTGCCGACTCCAAATAGCGACAAGCTCTGCGCCAGTTGGGAGTATGCCTGCTGCGCCTGCGTAAGGTTTCCGGTCTGCAAATCCTGACCCAGCGTATTCAGAAGCTGCGTGAGCGGATTGTCCTGCTGCGAGTTGGATGTGGAACTCACCGGCTCTCCGCCGCCACCATGATGATGGTGGTGATGATGAATCTGGCTGCCCTGGCTGTTCTGCTGTACGGTCTGCTCGATGTTGAGGAAGTCCTGCTGCGCGGCGGAGAGCTTTCCCGACTGCAGATCGCTGCCCAGCGTATTGAGTTCCGGGGCCAATGGACTGTTGCTCTGGGCAAATCCCGCGGGCGTGCTCTGCTGCAAGGCCGCGAAATCCGTCTGAGCCTGGGTCAGGTTCCCGGATTGCAGATCCTGGGCCAGCTGCTGGAATTCCGTCTTCAGTTGCTGCGCGGGGTTGCTTTGCGGGCTGATGAGTTGGGTAAGTATGCTGCTTGCAATTCCTGCGATTGACATAATTCAACCTCACGAAACGCGATCTCGGAGCGCTTGCGTTAGGTTGCAACTCGGATGCCACGATGAATCCCAGGCATTCATCTGCAAGTGATTGATTCCGCGCCGCGCCAAGAGGTCAGCTCTCACGCTGCTCTAACCACCGGCAAAGAAATCCGAGTGAGCCCAACCTACACGGCAAAAATGCACCCGGCAAAATCTGCCGGTTTGGTCTTGGCGGCCAACCATGTAAGCTACATAGTTCGCTTGGAGGGGGAACTCAGGGCGAACAGGCTACGGAAGACTTTGGTTTTGGGTGGAAAGGGCCTCTGGCCCTGCGTGGATTGCCGACGAAGTCATCTAGGTTTGTCATTCCGAGCGGAGCGAGGAATCTGCGTTCTCTCGCTGGCTGCAGAGCGCAGATTCCTCGTCGCTCCGCTCCTCGGAATGACAATTCTTGACGCTGTCAGCAGCCCGAGCACATCGTGTCCGTTCCAGTCCCCCTCGCTGAACCAATTCAATCCGTTCTAGACTCAGGGACCCGGGAGCTGCAATGCCGCCGTCTGATCGCTTGGTGACGCTGGTTTCATCCTCAAATGATTTCTCATCTCGCGCCGCGGCCTCAAAGTCCGCCGCCGTGGACGCAGCCGCGCTGGAGAGCGCTCTGCGCCGCCACTTGCGCGGCGAGGTGCGCTTCGATGCCGGCAGCCGCGCGCTGTACGCCACCGACGCGTCGAACTACCGCCAGGTGCCTATCGGAGTCGTGCTTCCGCGCGATGTCGACGATGTAGTGGCGGCGATGTCTCTCGCGCGCGAGCATGGCGCTCCCATCCTCTGCCGTGGAGCCGCTACATCGCTTGCCGGACAGTGCTGCAATGTCGCCTTGGTCCTGGACTTCACCAAATACATGGCCGGCATTCTCGAAATCGATCCCGCGCGGCGCATTGCCCGGGTTCAGCCAGGGGTGATTCTCGATCATCTTCGCAACGCCGCGGAGCAACACCATCTGACATTTGCCCCGGACCCCGCCACCCACAGCCGGTGCAGCATCGGCGGCATGATCGGTAACAACTCCTGCGGCGTGCACTCGATCATGGCCGGCAAGACCGACGACAATATCGAAGAGCTGGACATCCTCACGTATGACGGCCTGCGAATGAAGGTCGGGCCGACCAGCGCAGAGGCGCTGGAAAGCATCCTGCGCGACGGCGGCCGCCGCGGCGAGATTTACTCGGGGCTCAAAGCGCTGGCCGATCAGTACGGCGCGCTCGTCCGCCAGCGCTATCCCGACATTCCCCGTCGCGTTTCCGGATACAACCTCAATTACCTGCTTCCGGAAAATGGATTTCACGTGGCGCGCGCCCTGGTCGGTTCGGAAGGAACCTGTGTGACCGTTCTCGAAGCCACCTGCCGCTTAGTGCAGAGCCCTCCCGAACGAGTGTTGCTCGTCATTGGCTGCCGCGATGTTTACGAGTGCGCCGACCGCGTTCCTGAAGTTCTGGCTCACGGGCCGATTGGGCTCGAGGGCTTCGACAATCTGCTGGTCGACTATACCCGGCGAAAAGGCGTGAACCTGGAAGGGGTGGCGCTGCTGCCCGAAGGAGGCGGCTGGTTGTTGGCCGAGTTCGGCGCGGAAACTCAAGCAGAGGCAGTGGCTCAAGCCCGCGTCCTGATGGCGGCGCTCAGCCGAAGCCCCCATCCGCCGCACCTGCGTCTGGTGAGCGACAAGCAGCAAGCTCGCTGGCTCTGGGACGTGCGCGAGTCTGGCTTGGGCGTAGTCTCCCACGTCGCCGGCGAGCGCATCAAGTGGGAGGGCTGGGAGGATTCCGCCGTTGCTCCGGAGAAGCTGGGCGGCTACCTTCTCGACCTGCGCAAGTTGATGGACAGGTATGGCTACATCGGCCCTTTCTACGGCCACTTTGGCCATGCCTGCGTGCACGTGCGCATCGACTTTGACCTCGAAACCGAGCCGGGCATCAGCAAGTTCCGCAAATTCATGGAAGACGCCGCCGATCTGGTGGTCAGCTACGGCGGATCGCTCTCCGGCGAGCACGGAGACGGTCAGTCGCGCGCCGAGCTGTATCCGAAGATGTTTGGACCCGAGCTGGTGCAGGCTTTCCGGGAATTTAAGGCGCTCTGGGACCCGGCCTGGAAGATGAATCCGGGGAAAGTGGTCGAACCCTATCGCATGGATGAAAACCTGCGCTTAGGCGCAGAATATCGCCCCTGGCAACCAAAGACCCACTTCCAGTTCCCCGAAGATCACGGCGACCTGGCGAGCGCGACGCTGCGCTGTGTAGGAGTTGGCAAATGCCGGCAGTATGAGGGTGGCGTGATGTGTCCGAGTTTTCGAGCGACTCGCGAGGAAGAGCACTCCACCCGTGGCCGCGCCCACCTGCTGTGGGAGATGGTGAAGGGCGACGTGGTCCGCGACGGCTGGCGGAACGAGGACGTGAAAGAGTCGCTGGACCTATGCCTTGCCTGCAAAGGCTGCAAGAACGAGTGCCCGGTGGGCGTGGACGTGGCGACCTACAAGGCGGAATTTCTCGCGCACTACTACGAGGGACGGCGGCGGCCCCGGAGCGCTTACGCATTCGCCCACATTGATCGCTGGGCGCGGCTGGCTTCGATTGCGCCGCGCCTGGTCAACCTGACTACGCAGTTGCCGGGCCTGCGGGCGGTTTCGAAGTGGGTCGCAGGCATGCCGCAGCAACGCAGTATTCCGGTATTTGCCCCGCAGACCTTCCGGACCTGGTTCGGTAGAAGAAAATCCATCAACCCGAAAGGGACCCCGGTCCTCCTCTGGCCGGATACTCTCAACAATTACTTCCTCCCCGCTACCGCCAAGGCCGCGGTTGAGGTTCTCGAATCAGCCGGTTTTCAGGTGCAGCTCCCCAAAACCATCTTGTGCTGTGGGCGCCCGCTCTACGATTTCGGGATGCTGGATCGCGCCAAACGACTGCTGTTGCAGACTTTGGACGCTCTGGAGTCCGAGATCGACGCAGGAATCCCGGTCGTGACACTGGAGCCGAGCTGTGGATCCGTCTTCCGCGACGAGCTGATCAATCTGTTCCCCAACGACCAGCGGGCGTTGAAACTCGCACGGCAGACCTTTCTTTTCAGCGAATTTCTCGATAGACACGCAAAGCACTACCGGTTGCCGAGTCTGAGCCGCAAGGCTTTGCTCCACGGCCACTGCCATCACAAGTCGATCATGCGAATGACGGCCGAAGAGGCGATTCTGAAGGCTATGAACGTCGACTTTGAAGCCCCGGCCCCGGGCTGCTGCGGGATGGCAGGCTCTTTCGGGTTCGAGGCCGATAAATACGCGACCTCGATCGCCATTGGCGAACTCGAGCTTTTGCCTGCGGTCCGCCAAGCTTCAGCGGATTGCCTGATCATCGCCGATGGTTTCAGCTGCCGGGAGCAGATCGCACAATGCACCGGACGCCAGGCTTTGCATTTAGCCGAAGTTATGCAAATCGCAATTCGCCAAGGTGTAACCCCTTGATTCAAAAGGTATTGTATTTGGTATCGCCAGCCCGCCCTAATTCTGGGAAAATATAGGTAGTTTCAGCCGGCGCTCCAAGACCTCCACGGTCTCAGGCCGGCAGGCGGTTCATCCCATGGCCCTAGATACCGAATCCGTAGTCAGTATTCCCGGCACGCAGAGGAAGGTCGATCAGCCTTCGGAGGCGGCGCTGCAGGGGTCCGTTCTGGTTCTGATCCAGTTCGACGTATGCGAGGAAATCAAGCTCGACCGCCTGCGCCAGATTTTCGGCGCCCGTACGCTCGAGCAGCCCAGCTTTAAGCACCCCGCTCCGGGCTATGTTCGTTATCAGCGTCCGCCGGTCGTCGAATCCATCGAACCTCTGGTTTTGGATAGCGGCGAGCGCCTGCACGGGCAAATCAAGTATTACGACTATGGCGTGCTCAGCGTAGTCTTCGAACTGCCCTTTTCCGGGGATTGGGATACTCTGGTGCGGCTGGGTAGCCGCTGGGTTTGGGACGTGGACTTCGAGCGCCATGCCTCGCGGATTGCGCGGCAGAAGCTGGAGCGCGCCGCTCCCGCGCTGGTGAAACCCTACGCAGAGTGGCTTAGCGAGGACTACTTCATTTTCCACGTGCGGGAGATCGCAGGCTCGCCTTCAGTCGCGGAACTGTGTAGCTCTCACGGCGCGCGCATTGCGCAGATCGTACGTGGCGAAACTGCCCAGCTCTCCGACGGCGAACGCAACGAAATCCTGCAGTCGAGAATCTCCTACTATCCGAACGACCTGGCGGTCATCGGGTGGAATGCCGCTTTTTTGTATGACACCGACGCGGGCGCAGAAACCGCGATCCAGTTGCTCGAATATGCCAACTCGCAGCTCTTGGAGTTCCGCCACTACGATGAGTTGCTGACCCGCGAACTGGAGAGCGTGTATGACTCTCTGGAGGCGGGCACCGGCATTCTGGCGCGCTGGCGTCTGGCGCGCGCCGCCACCAAACTGCACACCGTGCTGCTGGATGTGAGCGAACTAACTGAGCACGCCGATAATGCCATCAAGTTCCTCAGTGATATGTTCTCGGCTCGCCTCTACAAACTGGCGGCTTCCAAGATCGGCGTGCCGGACTACAAGGACCTGGTCACCCAGAAAGTGCACACCGCCGAAGAACTCTACCGCTTCATGGTCGACCAGTTCAATCAGAGCCGGGCGTTCGTGCTCGAGCTTACGGTCGTCGTGATTCTGGTTGTCGAGTTGGTCTACTTATTCCACGGCAAACCCTTCTAAGAAACTGGGGACGGAGAACCAGAAACTGCGATCTGGTGTGTTCGAAGCAGCACCGCCTATCGAGACGCTCCTATTCGACCACGGAGGACACAGGGAAGCACAGAGGTTGAGTGCAGAGCTTTGACCACGAAGGCCACGAAGGTACACGAAGAAAAGCCTTCCCATCAGAGCCTTCGTGAGACTTCGTGTCCTTCGTGGTCAGTGCCTTTGCCGTTGAGGCATTCTCGCCGCTGGCCACGTGGACCTTTGCCGTTCTATTCTGAGGCCCTGGAGACTTCATGCGCGGACTGCAAGGCAAACGGGTTCTGATTACAGGCGGCGCCAGCGGGATCGGGGCGGCAACCGCGGCGCGTTTTTTGGAAGAAGGCTCAGCGGTATGCGTACTCGACCGTGATGCAAAAGGCCGCGAAGAAATTCGGCGGCAGTTGCCAGACATGGCTGGAACCGTGGATGCGGATGTCTCCAATCTCGAGCAGGTAAAAGCGGCATTCGATGATGCGGTTCGCATCCTCGGCGGTGTCGATGTCGTGATCAACAATGCCGGCATCAGCATTCGCCATAGTTTTCTCGATATCACTGCGGAAGAATGGGACAGAGTTATCGCGGTGAATTTGACCGGAGTGTTCTATGTGGCGCAAACCGCCGCCCGGCATATGCTGCAACACTCCGGCGGCGTGATTCTGCAGACTGCTTCGACCAATGGGATCATGGGATATCCCTTCTACGCCGACTACAACGCGACCAAGGCGGGCGTGATCGAGTTGACGCGGTCGATGGCATTGGAACTCGCGCCCAGGGTGCGAGTGTGCGCGGTGGCGCCGGGGTATGTGCTCACGCCCATGCAGCGCGCGGAGTACACGGACGAAATGCTGGAGCAGGTGAACCGCAAGATTCCGCTCGGGCGCCATGCCAAGCCGGAGGAAGTCGCGGCGCTGTTTGCGTTTCTTGCCTCGGACGACGCGGCCTATCTAACCGGCCACGTGTACACGATTGACGGCGCGGAAACGGCAGGGGGATTGGCTAGCTGCTGAGTCTTTGGAGTCTTCCGATATGTCGGATGGCGGTCGAGAACGCCGGGTTCGTGGTCTGACGGGCGCGGACGCCCGTCGCTCATCGATCAGCTACTGCATCACTGCTTCTGCAGCTTCTCTTTTAGTTTCGCAACGTAGTGGTCGTCGTACATGGTCGAGGCTAGTTGCACATATTCGACTACGCGCTGGATGGCTATTCTGTCCTCGCGGCTCATATCGCTGAACTGCACCGCGATTCCCGATCCTGGGTCGATACGGAGCACCTTGCCCTCGGTCTGCAGCTTTCCATCATCGATGGAGAAAACCAGCTTAAGCTTGGTTCCGCGGAGGGAGGATGACGCTGGTCTCAACGAAGCATCCGCCCAGGCTGATGTCGGTCAGATTGCCCAGCACTGGGCGCGAGTCCCCGTCCGCCTGTAATTCGATCGTGACACGGCATTTCAAGCGGGGATAAGTCCGGCGATTCTTGCGGAAGGGCTGCTTCTGCTTCTCCATGTACATGCGGCGGTCGGCTTCGGCGAGTAGCGCTTCCGCGTCCAGTCCGTCTGTCGGATAGAGTGCGCGTCCCACGCTTAACGATAGAATCTCTTCTCCACAAACCTCGCGGCCCGCCTGCTTTGCCAGTTCCTGCAGTTGATGAGCTCTCTTGGCGGATGCATCTGCCACCAGCCCTGGAGCTATGACGACAAATTCGTCACCGCCCATGCGAGCCACGTAGTCATATTCGCGGCAGCTGTGCTTGAGAGCCTGCGCGAACAGGCGCAGAACCCGGTTGCCTTCCAGATGGCCGAAGCGGTCGTTGATCTGCTTGAACCCATCCATGTCGCAGACCATCGCCGTCAACTGCGAGTTCTCGCGTTTGCAGCGCGCCAGTTCACGATCAAGTTGCAGGAACAGCGAGCGGGCGTTGGGCAGGCCGGTAAGGTAGTCCGTGGTGGCGGAACTCTCGGCCTGCTCATACTTCAGCGCGTTCTCGATCGCCAGCGCCATCTTGGAGCTGATCGCCAGCAGAATCCGGAGGTGATCGGAAGTAAAAGCGTCCGGCTCGGCTTTGTAGACGGTAAGCACGGCGACCACACCGGTTAGGCCTTCGAGCGGAAGGGCCAGCGCCGATCGCAGCGTACTGAACTTTGTCGGATCATTCAGATAGCCTGGCTCGACCGAAGGATTGCCGTTGATGATCGGCTTCTTGTTTTGCGCTACCCATCCGGAGAGGCCCTGGCCAATGGGAATACGCAGCGAAGAGAACAGCCGAAAATTGTCACCGCTGACGTGCTCGGGAATCAATTCGCTGCCGCGCCGGACGTACATGGCAATAGCGTCGTAAGGAACCAATCGCCTGATCTTCACCGAGAAGACCGAAAGGGTCTCGCCCAGGCTGAGCGACGCTCCCAAGTCCTGGCTGAGTTCGAAGAGGGTTTGCGCTTCCTGGCGCGCGGCGGCGATCGACGAAAGGAAATTCGTCTCCTGACCGTCTTTCGCGATGTTGCTTTCGAATCCGGCGTCGGGCGCATTGCCTCGCTCGAACTTCACTTCGGTGGAGAGCTTCGATCCCACCTGCTGACCGAACTGTGAGTTCACCAGACTTTCCAGTTCGCGGTACCGATTTTGCAAGATACTGACTACCTTGGGATCAAAGGCTTTGCCCGATTCGCCGCTCAAGCTCTTGATGACTTCCTCCAACGGCAGCGCCTTGCGGTACTGGCGGTCTGAGGCCAGAGCGTCGAGGTAATCCACCGCGGAAAGAACCCGCGCGCCGATGGGGATGGCTTCACCCTTGATGCCAAAGGGATAGCCGGTTCCGTCCCACTTCTCGTGATGCGCTCGCACGATCGGTACCACCGGATAGGGAAATCGCACGTGTTCGAGAATCTCCGCCCCAACCACGGGGTGGATTTTCATTTTCTCGAATTCTGCCGGAGTCAACCGTCCGGGCTTGGAGATGATGTGCTCGGGCACAGCCAGCTTGCCAATGTCATGCAGCAGCGCCGCCGCTTGCAGCGCTTCCATTTCTTCGGGACTCATTCCCAATTCCTTGGCTACCTCGATGGCGTAGACGCGGACGCGCTGCAGGTGGTCGTGGGTGGTGTGGTCCTTGGCTTCAATGGCGAGCGCCAGGGCCTCGATGGTCCGCATATGCAGGTTAGCCATCTCTTCGACGTGCCGCTTCTCGTTTTCCAACTTCCCCAGGTACAAGCGGTAGGAGCGGTAGAGCAGGTAGATGACCGGCAGAACCAGGAGTGAGGTTTCCCACTGGAAGGCACGATTGACCCAGGCGATCGCCAGGGCAACGGCAGCGCCCCCGAGATAGTACGGAAACGACCAACCGTAGCCCTCGAGCCAACTTCTCTTAAACGACTTTCCTTGGGTGAACGCAATCAGCGCGGCCGTCGAAGCGGTATTGGCGACGAAATAGATCGAGGCCGCGAGAGCCAGCAGCAATGGGCGGATATCTAGCCGTCCGTAGAATGGCGCTACATGGTGAAATGCGCCATAGGTCAGAGCGATGGCGCAAGCGCTGGCACACAGATTGAACGTCACCCGGATCGGGCGAGGGCGCTCGTTGTAGAAACACTGCAGCAGGACGCCCACTGAGCCCAGAATCAGCGTTTCCGCGAAGCTAAGATCGATCACGCCGATGAGGACAAAGAGGAAGTTGGCCGACATCGTGTCGGCTACCTCAGGCATGTTCACTTTGAAACGGGAAGCCAGAACGACGATCAGCAGGTAGCAGATGAACTCGGCAATGTTTTTGCTGGAGGAAATCTCGACGCCATAGACCAACACACACGAGCCCACCAGCACCACCAGGCTGATGAACACCTTGGCGCCCAAGCTCATCGATCGCCACCGCGAACCGCCAGCCATGTTTCTCCCTACGACCCCTTGACTTGTTGGAGCCCCTTTGGCTAAGACAGATTACTAAGTTTGAATGGCTAAGCTGGTCGGGGACAATCACTTACGTCCTGTGCCTGAAACTTTCGTAATGTGGCGCGGCAAGCTCGCACCCATCCCGAGTGAAAACTGGCGGGGCTCGAGAGGCTGTGCGACACTAATCTTGGGGCCCTTAGCTCAGCGGTTAGAGCAGTGGACTCATAATCCATTGGTCCCAGGTTCAAATCCTGGAGGGCCCACCAACCGCATCCTGTCCCTAATTCCTCCTACTTGTGTGGAGACGGGCCAAGGCGCCGTCTCTACACGAACCGGGGCGTCCATTTCTACGAATTTCTATTGCCTTGGGGCGTAGTAGCCTTTGCGGGCGCGGACCTGGAGGTCCTTGCGGAGCGCGGTGATGGCGATGGAGCGGAAGCGTCCGTCGGCGTCGAAGCCGGCTGGACGGTAGGAGACTACATACTGGCTGCGCAATTCGTCCTGGATGGCGGCGAATGAATTGGTGATGTCCTTAGTCTTGTAAGGGAAAAAGGCGCGACCGCCGGTGGCATCGGCGAGCTGCTGCAGGACGTTGTCGCCGCGCAGGACCATGCCACTATCGTCGGTGGAGATGGCATAGATAATCACTTCCGCGCGCTGCGCCATTTCAATGGCCTGGGCCCGGCTGACTTCGCTTTGATTGTCCTCGCCGTCGCTAATGACGATGATGGCATGGCGAACGGGATGGTCGCCGCGGTCCTTGATCAGCTTATCGTGGCAGGCGCGGTAAATGGCGTCGTAAATCGCGGTGCCACCGCCGGCGTGCAAACCGTGCACGGCGGTGGACAGCAGAGTGACGCTATCGGTGAAATCCTGTGCCACCTGGCTGTGATTGCCGAAACCCATTACGAATGCCTTATCGAAATTCGGCCGGAGGGTGTGCTCCAGAAAACCGACTGCCGCCTGCTGCTCAAAGTCGAAGCGGCCGCGCACCGAACCACTGGTATCGATTAGCAACCCTATTTCCAGGGGCAGGTCGGTTTCGCTGCGGAAGTTTACGATGGTTTGCGGTGGCTTGTTGTCGTCCAGAATGGAAAAATCGCTTTGATTGAGATTGCGGACAAACTTGCCGTGCCGGTCGGTAGCGATAAACAGAAGATTAACTTCATCGACTCTTTTCTTGATTGTGAGGACGGAGTCGTCCGACGGATCAGGGCTGGCAGGAACCGGCGCGACGGCCGCGGCTGCAGGGGCATAGTTCGATTGCGCCCGCAGGCCTGGCTGCGCCACCAAGAACAACGCGAGGAGACAAAAGTGCTCTCCTATGTATTTCATTCTCGAAAAGTTCAAAATTTTCCCGCTCAATCACGGCCAGGGGCTTCCTTACCTGAATAGATGCACTTCATGGGCCGAAAGCTCTACCAATGCCGCCTTTTGTTCCTGAGACTCTAGAACGGGTTTTGGGGAAAGCCAAGTTACAAAAGGAGCACATATCGGTTATCGGGAGCAAGCTTTGGAGGCTCTGTGACTTAGCGGATTAGGGGACAAAGCACAACCACAGAGGTCACAGGGAAGCACAGGGGAGCAAGAAATTCTGACTGAGCGCTCTATCGCGCTCTGGCCAAGACCACAGTTACGTCGTCAGGCTGTTCGTTGGCGCCGATCCAGTCAGCCACGGCGGCAATCACGATCTCGCTGATCCGAATTAGGGGGAGATCGCGGTTCTCCCGCACCAGTTCGATCAGCCGGTGCTCACCGAACTCGCCGAACTCATTTTCCGGTTCGGTCACGCCGTCGCTGTAGGCTAAGAAAACCTCGCCGCGGCGAAGCTGAACCGATCCGTCCTCGTAATTCTGGTTGTCAAACAGACCCACCACCATGCCACCACGGTCCAGCCTGCGAAGGGAGTGGCCATCGCCCAGAATGATCGGCGCCAGATGGCCGCCATTGCTGTAGGTGAGCGTGCGTTCCTTTTGGTCGTAGATGCTCAGAAAGAGGGTGGCATATTTCTCCGACGGAGTGCTTTGGAAAAGCTGATGGTTGAGCAGTGTGAGCAGGGCTGCGGGAGAAACTTCCGGCCCCGGCACGCCCATCATCGTGCTCGATCCCGCACCTACCGCTATCGGCTCACGCAAGAGCGGAATGCCTTCCAGGCTATAGGCTCGCACCGCCGAGTGGACGGTGGCCATCAGCAGGGCAGCCGAAATTCCCTTGCCACTGATGTCTCCTACGGCTAGCAGCAGTTTGTCCTCATTCATCGCCAAAAAGTCGTAGTAGTCGCCGCTTACGGTGCGCGCTGGGCGGCAGAATCCGTAGACTTCCAGCGTCGGCAGCTGTGAGATGTGCTGCGGGAAAAGCTGAGCCTGCACTTCCTGTGCGATGACCAGTTCGTTCTCCAGACGCTGTTTTGCTTTCTGCTCCTCTACCAGCTTCTCGATCGAGGCCGTCATCATGTTGAAGGAGGTGGCCAGGGATGCCAGTTGGTCGCTGGAGGTTACCGGAACGCGGTGGCTGAAATTGCCGCGGTTAATGTGACCGGTGGCTTCATAGAGCTGCGCCACTGTGCCGGTTACGGTGCGGGTCAGGCGATAGCTGATGAGCAGCGCAATCAGCTCGATGATCCCAAACACGCTGGCCAGCAAGAGAAGAAAAACCTCGGCAGTGGAAGCGAAATCACCACTGGCATCGAACAGGCGCTCGCGTAGCTTGGAATAGCGGGTTTGAACTCCGATAGCCGCGGGAGTGGAGGTATCCCCGTTGGCCCAATTTACGACCTCCACCGACGTGGGAAAGGTTACCTGATGATCCAGACTGCGCGTGGGTGGTGGGACTATGCCGGCTGTATAGGTCGGTGTCTCCTCGCTCGTGCCTGAGGCGTACAACGAGACTTCTCCCAGGTTCTTGGCTAGATCCTTTAATAGATGCTCATCGAGCGGCTCGCTGGAGAGCACGGTTAAGCTGCCGCCGTGCGCGGGAATGGTCTCAACCGCCCGCAGAAAAAGTTTGCCGCCATCGCGAACCACATTCGAAAAGGATGCCTTTAAATATGACGGCAGAACGGGCGGGGAAACGGATGCTCGCTGGGGAGAGCTGTTCAGGACGACCTTGCCATCGAGCCATACGCAAACCTGCCGGTCCAGCCAGGCGGCATGGTGATGGCGCAATCCATCGAGGGCTGCGATTTCGGCAGTGTTCTCGAGTTCCATGCGGGCCGCGAGTTCATGCGTGATCGCAGAATTCGTCGCTCGCAGGCTTTGCAATTCCCCCTCCAGACCGGTGGTCACGATGAACGTGGCGAACTGCCCAGCGAACAGGTAGAACGACCCCACGATCAGCGCCGCCAGCAGAACGACCGGAATCACTCCGACAAAAATATAAGTGATAACAAGCCGGTTGCGCAGACGCCAGAGCAGCTTCGCCTTTACCCAGCGCACGGCCAAAAGCGCAAATAGGAAAATGACAACGATGCTTAGAAATGTGATCCATCCGCCCAGGCTCGCGCCCCATGTTGAGCGGAGCAGGCCGAACAGCTTTTGCAAAGCGAACAGGAGCAGGTCCAGACCCAGTAAATACCAGGCGACGAGCGCGACCTTGCTGAAAGGCAGCAGGCCCTCCTCCACAAGTCGCATCCGCAGATATCGGTAGGAGAGGTCCATAGTTCGCACCGCGAAGTGCAAGGGAATTATAGATGGGGGACGGGGATTGGCCTCCGGCGTCGAAAGCCTTGAGCCAAGGCCCATCCAGGGTTAGATTTCCGGGTAGAAATCGAAAAATGCCTCCAGGCTGGTTCTCAACTGCTTCTCGATTTCCTCTTTGCTGCCTTCGAGGACATGCATGGTCACTCGCGCGTCATGGCCATTCTTCAGTTTGAGCTTCGCGTCCTCGACTTCGGCTAACTCTTCGGAAGGCAGCAACCTTAGTCCGTAGATCAGGGTCAGATTTGCCATGGCACGATTTTAACCGCTGCGCCACCTAACTTCACAGGACTGAGGGCTGAACGGCTTCCTGGGGTCTGGGTTGAAAACCAAATCCGGGGTATCTGCCAAGCGGCAGGATTCTCGGGGAGGCTGGATTACTTGGTATCGATACGGAGAACGATATTTACCGTAGCACGATCATCGAACTGGCTGAGGGTCTTGGTGTCGCTCTTGCGGCCATTGTACTGGGCATACACTTCGTAGTCGGTGTTGGGGGAAAGAGCCGGGAAATGGTACATGCCATCCGGACCAACGATGTAAGTTTTCACCGCCCGGGTGCGGGTATTCGACAGGTAGACGACCGAATCCTGCAGAGGGCGGTCCTCATGATCAACCACTTTGCCCGTGAGCAGCTTGCCGGCAGAAGGCTTCTCCTTAGCGTATGTGGGATACGCGACACCCACCAGCAGGGTGAGCAGCACTGCGATGCAGCATGTTTTCCAAGACTTCATCTCTATTCCAGCTCCGGCGCGCCGTTTTGCTGTCACTTTATTTTAGATGCAATCCGATATCTTCGCGCTCCTCATTGTCGATATGAACCTTAACCTCTTCCGCCAGTTCTAAGTGCTTTCCTCCTGTATATTTGTAGCCCTTCAGGTCAACCGTCACCACGTAATCGGCGGGGCCGGGAGGCACCCGCAACGCGAACTCGCCCTGGTGGTCGGAGTAGAGTTCCCAGCGGACTCTGTGTTCGTCGGCGCGGCGGACCCTGACTTTCACGCCGTATGCGGGTAAATTATCAGGTCCCCATACCGTGCCGTAGATCAGGGCATATGGCTTGTCGTGGCGTTGAGCCGCCTTGCCGGCGGTCGCAGGTATCAGGCACAAACAACAAAGCACCGTGAGGACCGTTCCAACTCCCGGACGGAAGATGCGCGCGGGCGAACACGGGAGATGGACGCCAAACTTATGAGTAGTCACCGTCCTCTGCTTCCTCTTGCTCCACGTCGTCGATTTCTTCTTCCAGAGGCTTTAGCTCCAGGGGGTTCACCGTGACAACTTCGAAGTCGCTGCCGCATTCCGGGCAGGAGATCACTTCTCCCTCATCTACTTCTTCCTCGTCGACATCAAGGTTGGTTTCGCACTCCGGACAATACACCATGACTGCCTCCGCTCTATGAGGAATACGTCCTGATAATATTTAGATTCTTCCGAGGCTGCGGTCAAGAGGTTCCGGGCCGGCGCCCTCAACCTCCGGATCGTACTCACTCGCGATTCGCTGGAAATCGGCCAGCCAGAGATGCGAGCAGAATCATTCTCTATGAAAATCACGATTGCGTCATTTCTTTTTGTGGGTTGGATTTTGGCGGCACCGGTGTGCGCACCGGCTCAGGACACGGCAGGCGTGGCGTCGCCTGATCCCCAGATCGCTGCCGCATTGCGGCAAATCTCGCCACAGCGAATTCAAGCAGACATCGAGAAGCTGGTGAATTTTCGGACCCGGCTGACGCTTTCCGCGCAGGATCCGGCTTCGATTGCTGCCGGGCGCGGGATTGGCGCGGCCCGGGAGTGGATCAAGAGCCAGTTCGAGAGCTACTCCGCCGAATGTGGCGGATGTTTGGAGGTGAAAACCGACAGCTTCACGGACGGCCCCGCCGAGCGCATCCCCAGGCCTGTTGAAATTACCAACGTTTATGCGGTTCTGAAGGGCACCGACGCCGAGAGCGCAAAGCGCATCGTGCTAGTCACGGGACACTACGATTCGAGGAATTCGGACACGCTTGACATCGAGGGCGCAGCTCCCGGCGCGAACGATGACGCCAGTGGTACAGCTGTAAGCCTGGAATGCGCGCGGATTTTGAGCAAGATGAAGTTTCCTGCGACTATCGTCTTCTTAGCTGTGGCCGGGGAGGAGCAGGGTCTGAATGGCAGCCGCCATTTTGCGCAAATGGCGAAGTCCGCAGGTTGGGATATCGAAGCCGCTCTCAACAATGACATTGTGGGCGGAGACCGCAGTCCCTTACAAGATCCAGGCACGGTGCGGGTTTTCTCTGAAGGTTTGCCTTTGGCTGCCGGCGATGCCGATCTGCGCCTGGCGCGGAGTTTGGGTGGGGAGAGCGATTCGGCCTCCCGGCGACTCGCTCGTTATATCGCGGAGGTGGGCCGCAGCTACGGCCCGGGAGTCAGGCCCATGCTGGTTTTCCGCCTGGATCGTTATCTTCGTGGCGGGGACCACAGCGCCTTCAACCAGCAGGGCTATGCGGCCGTACGCTTCACCGAGTTCCGGGAGGATTATCACCATCAGCATCAGAATGTTCGAACCGAGGCCGGCATCGAATATGGCGATTTGCCGAAGTTCGTGAATTTCGAGTATATGTCCGCTGTGGCCCGGCTGAATGCCGCTACTGGCGTGTCTAGCCTCTGCGCCGGCGCCTCCGGCGAAGGTACGGCTGCTGACCAAACAGTTGGAGAACGATTCCGAGCTTAGATGGGAGGCCTCGCCAGGCGGGCGAACTGCGGGCTACGAAGTGGTCTGGCGCGCGACGACCAGTCCAGAATGGGAACACATACAGGCCGAGGGCAACACGAATCACGCCACAGTGGCCCAGTCGAAGGATAATGTGATCTTTGCGGTGCGCGCCTTCGACGCTAAAGGTCATAGAAGCTTACCGGTGGTGCCGTTGCCGGAAAGATGAAAGAGTAGTAGGTTAAGGAATTCGAGAAGGTCACGGAGCGGAATTTGCCACGCAGCAGAGAAATGACACTGAGCTTTCCGCCGTTCACCCGGGCGGTAACCTGGTTGCTTGCCATCAACACTGCGGTATTTCTGTTGATGGAATTATTCGCGCTGACGCTTCCAGGTATCGTCCGCTTTACCTTCGACAACTTCGGATTGCTGCCGGTGGACGTCGCTCACGGATGGATTTGGCAGTTGGTGACCTACAGCTTCATCCATGTGGGATTCTGGCACTGGTTCGGCAATATGCTTTGGCTTTGGATGTTCGGCGCAGCCCTTGAAGGAGCTTGGGGAAGCCAGCGTTTCGTGAATCTCTATTTGTTCGGCGTCGTGGGGGCGGCGCTGACGACGATCATTCTTGCCTATGGGCACGCCCTGGGCCGTCCCGAAACGCTGACGGTCGGGGCCTCCGGGGGTGTCTTCGCCGTTCTCATCGCCTTCGGGATGGTGTTTGGGGAGAATGAAATCTCGATGATTCCTTTCCCCATCGTGATCAAGGCCAAGTATCTGATTGCGATTCTGATCGTCGTGAGCTTGGCTTTAGCTTTGAATGGTGGAGGAAACGTCGCCTATGTGGCTCACTTGGGCGGCTTGCTCTTCGGCTACGTCTATGTAAAGTTCATGCCTCAAAAGGGGCCGCAGCTAGGCATTTCGGAGCGTTATTACGGCCTGCGGAACAATTACTACCGCTGGAAGCGGCGCCGGGCCGCCCGGAAATTCGAAGTTTACATGAGCAAGCACGACCGCAAGGTGACTTTCGATGAGCACGGCAATTACGTCCCGCCAGATGATGATAAGAAAAACGGCGGCTCGAAGTCGGGTTGGGTGAATTAGGCTGGTTGTTTGACTAAGTCCGATGGAGCGGCGGGCGAGGACGCCCGTCGCTCCACCGATCCGCACGACAAATTCAAAACAAGTTCCGAAAACTCTGCAGCACCTGTTCTGCCAAACCCTCCCGCCTCGATTTTCCCTTGAACCCCAGGTCGTGCCCCGAATTCTCGATTACCAGCAATTCCGTCCTTCCTGGAATCAACTTCAGTGCAGACTTCAGTTCTTCCACCGTGCCGAACGGATCGTGAGTCCCGTGGACGAAGAGCGCAGGCGCCTGTAATTTTGGAAGATGCTCAATCCGCAATTGATTCGGCTTTTGCGGGGGGTGCAGAGGGTAGGAAAGTAGCATCAGCCCATCGACCAGGCCCGGCTCTTCCGCGGCCAGCATTGAACTCTGGCGGCCTCCATAGGAATGCCCGCCCAGAAACGCGCGGCCAGGAGCCAATCTCCGCAGGCAAGCCACCGCATTCTTCAGGCCCTGGCGATCGCGCTGCGCACCGCCCGGCCTTGGCGGACCGAACCGGCGCTCCTGCCGATAAGGCAGGTCGCAGCGCAAGACGGTGAAACCGGCGTCCGCGAACGCTTCTGCTGCCGCGACGAGCAGAGGAGCCTGGCAATTCGATCCAGCGCCGTGGGTCAGAACCAACCCGTCTGCGTTGGGTCGGGAGGGGCGATGAACGAAACCACGAACCGGTGGATCGAGCGCGACGTCGGTGAATGGCTCGGTTGGCATATCGTCAGAAGTGGGCGAGCTGCCTTAGTCTTCCTCTGTGCCCTCTCTGACCCTGTGGTTTAGAAAGCGTGGAACCACAGGGAAGCACATGAAGGCACAGGGAAAATTCGCTCTTGCTTACTGTGCGCTCTTCGCGGGAGCTTTTGCCTTCCGCGCGGTGTCCAGGGTCACTTCGTGCAGGCGCATGAAGTTCGTAGAGCCGGCAGCCAGTTGGGTCCCCGCTACCACACCCAGGACGCCGCCGTCTTTGAGTTCGCCCTGGCGCAGCAGTTCCGACTCCGCGACCAGAACCATCTCCTCAGCGGAACCGGCCAGCTCACGCCGAACGGGGCGCACGCCCCAAAAAAGATTCATGCGATTGCAAACCTGCGGCACATAAGTGAAGGCGTAAATGCAAGCCCGTGGCCGGTATTTGGAAATCAGGCGCGCGGTGTTTCCCGTCTCCGTGAATACTGCAATCGCCTCCATCTGAAGATCCTCGGCGGCATGCGCCACAGATTCGCAGATAGTCTCCGCGATGGAGAGACGGCGATGGCTGCGACGCCGCACTTGCGTGAATTCCCCCATGTTGCTCTCCGCCTCAACCACGATCTTTGACATCATGGCTACGGCTTCCATGGGATAACGTCCGGTCGCGGTTTCCGCGGAGAGCATTACTGCATCTGTGCCGTCGAAAACGGCGTTGGCGACGTCGCTGGCCTCGGCCCGCGTGGGACGCGGGTGCTCGATCATCGACTCCAACATCTGGGTGGCCGTGATGACCGGCTTGCGCCGGTCGGCGGCGCGATGAATCACATGCTTCTGGATGACCGGAACCTTTTCTGGCGGCATTTCGACTCCCAGGTCGCCACGGGCCACCATCACGCCATCGGACGCCTCGAGAATCTCCTCCAGGTGTTCGAGCGCCTGCGGCTTTTCCAGCTTGGCGATCACCGGCACATCGCTGCCTCGTCCTTTAATGATTTGCTTCACCCGGCGCACGTCCGCTGCCGAGCGGACGAAGGATAGCGCGACGATATCCACGCCATGCTCCAAACCAAACTCCAAGTCGACTCGGTCTTTGGGGGTCAGCGCGGGAATGGAGAGCGCAATGCCGGGCAAATTGATGCCCTGATGTTCACCCAGCAGTCCGCCGTTGATTACGTCACACTCGACATCTTCGCCGCGCACCTTGCGCACCCGCAGCTCAATCAGACCGTCGGAGAGCAAAATACGGACGCCTCGCCGGACTTCCTTCGCCATGACTTTGAATGTGGTGGAAATCACGGATGCAGTGCCCAGGATGTCGCGCGGCGTGATCGTCACTCGAGACCCAGCCTCGAGAGCGACGGGAGCGTGATCCTGCAGCCGTCCCGTGCGGATCTTCGGGCCTTGCAGGTCTTGCAGAATGCAAATCGTGCGCTCCTCCTGCGTAGCGGCGCGGCGCAATCGCTCGATATTGCGCGCGTGGTCGGCGTGTGAGCCGTGGGAAAAATTCAGCCGGGCCACATCCATGCCCCGACGCATCAGCTCACGCAGCAAGGGTTCGGTATTGCAGGAGGGGCCGATGGTGCAGATGATCTTGGCGCGGCGTGCCGACGGCTTGGCGGACAAGGGCGGAACAGATGGGGAGCCGCCCGCGGCGGGTCGTGGCTTGCCGGGTTTCAATGGATCTCCGATGCGATGCCTCGATCAGGTGGGATTTATTCTACCTGCTTCGCATGCTCCGCATTCGGGGCAATTCTGGGTACGAAGGTTTTCGGTTCCCGAAGTTGAATCAAGGTCAGAATCCTATAATCAGGCGCCCGGCGTTACATCTTTGGCATGGCTGGCATGATTACGCCGCAGGCGATGCGGTCGCCGGCATTTCCCGCGGGATCGCTCTTCATGTCGTCGGCTTTGGCATGAATCACGATCGCGGTGCCGCCATTGCTGAACAGGGAGTGCGAATCGGAGCCGAAATTCACATCCTTGTTCAAGATCGTCGCTTTGGCCGTGCCCTTGGGACCGACCGTGAAGTTGGGCATGTCGCCGGCGTGGTGGCCATCGGGGTTCTCCAGTCCGTGCTTCTTGCCCTCGGGATTGAAGTGCGGGCCGGCGGACTTGAAATCGGGCGGATCGCACTTGGCATTCTGATGGATGTGCACGGCATGTTCGCCGGGCGGGAGATTCTTCAATGCCAGCTTGATCGTAACGCCCTGTTTAGCACTCTTCAGGGTAGCGATGCCCACGCTCTCTCCCTTGGCGTTCTTGAGTTCAACCACCTGCTTGGAGCCGGCGGCAAAGAGAAGAGGGGCAGCGACCACCAGGACGAACAGCAGAATCGGGAGGGAGGTTTTGATTTTCATAGCGGCCAAATTATAGCTCAGCCGGCAAAGACGCGATGGTGCTTGCAATCGGCAATACGGCGGAAGACAATGGGCGTCCTCTGCTCATGGGTTCAACGCCAGCGGCGGGTCGAAGCAGGTTTTCCGGGCCCGAGGTACGCGTAATCGTCCTGCTGGGAATTTCCGTTTTCATCAATTACATCGACCGCGGCAACCTCTCAATCGCGGCGCCTTTGCTCAAAGACGAGCTTAGTCTGTCGGCTTCGCAACTGGGAATTCTGCTCTCTTCTTTCTTCTGGACTTACGCCTGCTTCCAGATTGTGTCGGGATGGCTGGTGGACCGCTTCGATGTCAATCGGGTGATGGCCGCGGGCTTTCTGCTTTGGTCATTGGCTACCGCCGTTACGGGAGGACTGCACGGGTTCGCGGCGTTGCTCGCCGTTCGGCTGATTCTTGGTATGGGCGAGTCGGTCGCATATCCGTCGTATTCCAAAATACTGGCACGATACTTGAGTGAAGAACAACGTGGCGTGGCCAACTCCGTGATTGTAGCGGGGGCCGCCGGCGGGCCGGCGTTCGGAATGTTCATGGGCGGAATGCTAATGGCGAGATTTGGTTGGCGGCCCTTCTTCGTGGCCATGGGACTTGCCAGCCTCTTATGGTTACTGCCCTGGATGCGGTGGAAGCCCACATGGACGCCGCGAAGAAGAACAACCCGTGCCGCTCCGTTGACGCAAACTCCGGGCATTCCGGAGATTCTCAGGCAGCGCTCGGCCTGGGGCACATGCGGCGGCCTGTTCAGCGTCAACTACTTATCTTATTTCTTGATTACGTGGATGCCGTTCTACTTGGTTCGGACGCGGCATTTCTCCATGGCAGCGATGGCGGAAATCGCGGGAGGGTCGTATCTTTCAGCCGCGGTCGCCGCCATGATCTGCGGGTGGATCGGCGATCGCTGGATTGAGTTCGGAGGAACGCCAACCCGGGTGCGCAAGACATTTACCGGAGGGGGCATGATGCTGGGCGCGATTTCTCTGGTGGGTTGCGTGGCGCCCGGCTCCCATTTTCCCATCATAATGCTGATCGTTGCGACCGCGTCGTACGGAATATGCTCGTCCAACATGTGGGCGATTACGCAGACGCTGGCTGGCCCGCAAACTGCCGGCCGCTGGACGGGAGTGCAGAATTTTATGGGAAATCTATCCGGCTGGGTAGCGCCGGCCCTCACAGGTTTTGTGATCGATCGGACAGGAACCTTTTTCTGGCCGTTCCTGATCACGGCGGCGGTTGCGCTGCTCGGATCAATATCGTGGGTATTTGTGGTGGGCAGAGTAGAGGAAGTGAACTGGGTGCGAAAGCCTGTCGCTGGCTTGGCGAGCGTCTCTGCTGATGTTGTTTGAGGGGTGCCTCAGCACTTAGCACTTGGCATTTAGCACTTAGCCCTGCGGGTCAAATGCCAATTGCTAAATGCCGGGAGAATAGAGAAAGGCCACGCTTCCCAAAATGAGCGTGGCCTTTTTGCACTGCGGCTTCGCACGGAAAATTCTGTGGCGACCTAAGTTAGTCGAGCAGGGCGGGCGGGATCTCTGCCAGTTGGCTAGGGAGGTTGCTCTCCCACGGTAAAGGCAGGACGAGTGAAGGCCATCGGGATCTCGTTGAAGCCCACCACCGAGACGTCGTCGGGCACGCGCAAGCCGGCGTTTTGGATGGCACGGATGGCGCGCTTGAGGTGATCGGTGCTGGCGACGACCAATGCGCCGCAAGCACTTTCCGCGTCGTCGGCAAAGAAGCTTGCGGCATGGACTTGTCCAGTTCGCAGGCTCCGGGCAAAGAAATTGGGCTGATACTTGAGTTTGGTGGCGGCGGCAAAAATGCGGTCCTTGGTGCGCTGCGGAATTGACTTCGACGATGGCGTGTTGTTCAGAACCACCGAGACGGTGCCGGGCGTAAGTCCGACGTAATCGGCCACCGCCCTCAAGGTGACGGTCACGGGCTTCTTTGCGTCGTGTTTTTTTCGCTTAATCATTTTGATCCTCCCCGAACTTGCTGATCGATTGCTATGGCTGCGGAAGAACTCGATTGTCTGTGGCCGTCTGTGCTCTCTGTTGGCCGGCTTCTTAACCACAGAGTGCACGGATGGCCACTGGTTGAGTTATCCATGGCTTTTTAAGGCGACCGTGCACTTCAGCGAATCAGGCGAATGGCTTCGCGGGGACGATGGCGCGCAGCGGGCCTGGCAAGTGAGAACGAGAATTTTGTCGGGTGATACCGAGATCTGCGAGAGCGGAACAAAAAGGACAACCTTCATTTCAGGGCCTCCTCTGCGTTTGCCGAAGAGCGTCAGGCCGAAGCCCAAAGCGCCATTCGAGTGAACCGCTTCGAGACAACGAGGTCAGGAAATGAGTAGTCGAAACTGGGAGCGAACTGCGAGGTCCGCATTCCCTGCTGCGATACGGCAGGTGTAAACCTACTTCAATCTGACAAACTTCCAGGCTGATGTCCAATCGAAAAAATCTATTCTGACTATAGGGGGCCGGGCTGCGGATAGGCAAAAAGGCCACGCCGGGCGCGCCGGCGTGGCCTTCTCCTGGGGGCGGGGCGATGAAACTAATTCTTGTCTCCCTTCGTCGGAGCGGCCGGAGTGCGAGTGGCTACCTCGGCAGGCATTCCAGCCGGGACGCCCGCCGGAGTGATCTTCACCGTGGAGAGAATCCAATTCAGCTTGCGGAAGACTTCGTTGCGGTTGACTGCCCTGGTTCCGTGCGGTGCATTGGTCGCGGTTTCCAGGCCGAGAGCGAATTCGTAGCAGGTTCCGTTCTGGAAGACGTGATAGTACCTCGCGTCGGCTTGGCTGGCGGCGGCGCTGCCGGATTCCTGCACTTCGGTAAACTCGGCGTCGCCGAGTTTTACCTTCGAGAGTTCAACCTCGGGTGCCGGAGCCGATTCGTTTTCTTGGTTGCCCTCGGCGTGATCTTGCGGCTGGCTTGGCCCAGGAAAAGCGAACTGCTCGCATTGCGCGGACGTCAGCTGAGTATTGACGCTGACATTGAAGAATGCCGACGTGAAGTCGGTGGATGGATACAGGCCGCGTGGCAGCTCGACGGCGGCAATGGTTGTGCCGCCGTTCTCTACAAAGTTCATTTCGACCGGTCCGAGTTCGGCCCACTCCAGATTCGCGCGGTCGCCTTCTTTCAGGCTGCCGTCCTTGGGATAGCGGAAAGAAACTCCGTAGACCGGATTTACGTAAGTCGAGGCGGACAGCTTGTGTTGCCGCGATTTCCGCTTCAGTGGCTTCTTTACGTCGCTAGCAGCCACAGGCGCATCGGTAGGCGCAGGCTGCGGTGCCGTGTAAGCGGCCGGATTGCCTGCGTTCGAACTGAGCGAGCCAGACTTGCGCGTTCCCTTGGAGCAGCCGCCGCTTTCGAGGAGTGCGGCCCCTAGCAGCGATGTGACCACGAGCCAGCCCATCAACGCGACGGCTTTTTGTTTGCCGTTGAAAGTCTGCTCGTCAAGCTTTGTGCTGTGGTCTGTTTTCGCGGTGTTCTGTGTTCCCCCCTGTGGTTTTCTTTCTGGTGTTCCCGATAAGCCGAGTTGAGTGAACTGTGACATAACTGCCTCCCGTTGCTGGTCTCCCAGTCATGGCGGGTAGAAGCACGAGGGCAGCCGTCGGGGATTTGCTGATTTTGCGAGGGTTACGGCAGGGCTACGGGAAAGAGGTGTGGAGAGCGGAACACGGTGTGGGGGCGGGGACACAGTTTCGGGGGCCGGAGACGTTTGCGCGGCGGGGCCCTTCCGATTGTCACTCTGTCGCACCTTGCATTGTCATTCCGAGCGAGGAATCTGCTGTTCTGCCGCGGGCGAAAGCAGATTCCTCACCGCTGAAGCGGTTCGGAATGACAAGATTTACAAACGATCTATTCGAACTGTTTGCGAAAGACGGCGAATTGCTCGTGCAGGCCGGCTAGCTCATTTTGCAGGGTTGAGATTTGGTTTTCCAATTGAGCTATGCGCTCAGCGACAGAATTATCTCTGCCGGCAGTCGCGGGCGAGGGCGCCCGCGCCGCGCTTGCACTTGCATCTTCGATGTCGCCGGCTAGCAGGTGCATGTAGCGGGATTCTTTGGTGCCGGGCTGCCGGGCCAGGACTCTGGCTAGAGGGGGTTCGCGCTGCATCAGGCGCTGCAGGGAAGATTGAACTTCGGTCAAGTCTTCGAAGCGATGCATACGCTCGCTCCGGCCACGCAATTCACCCGGCGTTTGCGGACCGCGCAACAATAGCACGCAGAGTAGAGCGGTTTCGCCGCGGGTGAAGTTGAAGACCTCTTGCACGCGGTGCTCGTATTTGGCGACCCGGCTATCGGCGGTGCTGGTGGGGCCCGCCAGGCGCTTGTCTTGCAGCGAGTTCAAGGCATCGCGAACGGCGTCTTCCTGCAGGCTCATCACGGGGTCGCGGTTGTTTTTCTGGTTGCAGGCGTTCACCAGGGCATTCAATGACAGCGGATAGTAGTCTGGGGTGGTGATGTCCTTTTCGATCAGCGACCCGAGGACGCGAGTTTCCACATCGTTCAGAAGAATGTTCACAAGGCTCAGTTGCCCATGGTCCAGGACGCTCTCTCGGTCTTCAATTCACGCAATAAGATGCGCACCAGCATCCCATCGTAGCGAACGCCGCTGAGCTTTTCCAGTTCGGTGAGCGCCTGCTCGGTGGTCTTGGCGGGAGAGAACGAGCGCTGCGTCGTCATGTTGGAGTATGCATCCGCGATGGATAGAATGCGCGCCCACACCGGAATCTGCCCGCCGCGCAAACCCGCGGGATAGCCGGTGCCATCGAACGCCTCGTGGTGATGCTCGATGGCCTCACACAGCTTCTTGCTTTGCGGCAAGGTTGACAAAATCTCGGCGCCCACGTGGGCATGAAGTTTGATCAGGTAGAACTCGTCCTCGGTCAACGGTCCGGATTTATTCAGGATGCGCTCCGGCACAAAAATCTTGCCAACATCGTGCACCCGGGCGGCGTAAGTAAGGTCCGCGACTTCTTCGGGAGGCAATCCCAGCGCCCGCCCGATGACTTCGCAATAACGAGCCGCCAATTCCCCGTGGCTCATGGCGTGGATTTCCCGGGCTTCAGCAGCGTGGGCCAGCGATTCGATGGACTCGCGCAATAGTTCGAGGTCGCAGGCTTCGTCTCCGCCGCAGAGTTTCTTGAGCGTGCCCTTCAGTTCCTCCAGATGCTCGGGTCCATTGTGCTCGCGCTGTAGGAAGCCCTCAATGTAGCCGGAGATCAATTGGCGCTGCACTGCGCCGCTCTCGTCGTCGCCAAATTCCTCGGCAATGGAAACCCGGTCGCCACCAGCCTTTTTGGAAACGTACATGCCCGCGTCGGCGACTCGAATAATGTCCTCGACTGAGTGCCCGTGCAACGGATAGCTGGCCACACCGAAGCTGCCGGTGATGTGGTGCTCGCTCAGCATCAGGTCGGTGGCAAGCCAGAGCCGCAAGCGTTCGGCGAGAGCCTGAGCTTGCTCTAAACCAGTCTCCGGCAAAAGAATGATGAATTCATCGCCCCCATAGCGCGCCACCACATTCGACTGGCGGCATCTCTGCTCCAACAGGCGGCCAACCCGGGCCAACACCAAATCGCCTTCGAGGTGGCCCAGACCGTCGTTGACTTCTTTGAACTTATCGAGATCGATCAGCACGACTGAAAACGGCCGGGCGGAACGCGAAGCGCGCTTCCACTCGGAAGTCAGGGACTCCCAGAAAAATCGGCGGGTCTTGATGCCGGTGAGGCCGTCGGTAATGGAAGTCTGCTGCATCTTTTGGAAGACGAACGAATTGTGTAGAGCCGTCGCCAGCAGGTCAGCCAGCGTGTTCAAGATGAGCACGTCTTGCGGCGAGAAGGCGTCCTCGCGCTGGCTCTCGACGTTGAGCACGCCCAGCAAAGTGTCGCCGTAGGTGATGGGAATGCACAGCACAGCGCGCGATTGCGGGAGCACGCCTTGCAGCGGCCCATCAGCAGTGGTCTGCACCAGTGCGCTCTCGCCGGTTCGCGCCACGCGCCCCAAAATGCCCACTCCCAGCGGGATGCGCTTGCCCAGGGCCTGCGTGGTGATGCCGGCCTCGGCTTTGATCTCGATGTCCTTAGTGGCGTAGTCCAGAATGCCGATGCCAATGTGATCGAAGCGGAAATTTTTCTGGATCTCGCCCACGATCTCAGCCAGCATCTGCTCGGAATCTTCGCTGGAAATCGCCGTCTTGGAAATATTGTTGAGGAATGAGAACTGGCGGGAGCGCCGCTGCTCCTCGGCAAAGAGCCGGGCGTTTTCCACCGCCACGGAAACCTGCCCGGCCGCGGTTTGCATGACCTCCAGGTCGCGCGGCTCGAAGACGTACTCGCGTTCCGTGTTGGTGGCAGCCATGATGCCTGCGGGCCTGCCGCCCAACAGAATGGGGACACCGCAGAAGCATTTTTCCGGCTCCCCGGCCAGGTCGGTCGCGCCTAGGCGATCGCGAGCGCCGGGTAAGTCGGAACGGATCAGCAGCGGCTGGCCGGTTCGGATAATATATTCGGTCAAGCCGTTAGCGGCCTTGCGCGAGCGCTTGGGCAATACCTGGCCCTTTTCCACTTCCAGCTCGAAGCGAACCGTATCGCCTTCCTGGAAAGCGATATAAAAGTTGCTGGTGTCAAAAATCTGGCCCAACTCTTTCTGCACCGCGCGCAAAACCTCGTCCTGATCGAGGCGCGAACTGATGGCCTGCCCGACTTGGGTGAGAAGCTCGTATTCTTTAGTGCGGCGCTGGGCGTCGTGCATCACCACGTAATTTTCCAGCGTAAGACCGATTTGCAGAGCCAGGCCGGTCAGCAGCCGCAGATTCGAGGAACCGAACACGCGCCGCTCGGCATGGGGAAACAGAATCACTCCAAAGTTGTGTTCGCGAGTCTGCAAGCTGACGGCGGTCAGGTGCTGAATGCTCTCTTCCGAGAGCACGGCGCGAAACTGTTCGAACTTGCTGCCGGGAAACGCGGGCAGGGGTTCGGCCATCTCCGGCACGTTGTGGAAGCTCACGAAGCCGCCGCGCCGATAGGACAATTCGCAGATGTACTCCCCGGCGCCGGTGGTCTCCATCTTTTTCACGAATTCGGGGGAATAGCCGCGATGCACCGAAGGCAGAATGGTGCGCCAACGTTCGGACACGCATATCATCGCGCGCGCCGTAGGCAAGGGCGCGATCAGGCGGTCGAGAACATTCTGCATGCTGGGGGCAAGGTCTTCGGCGGAAAGCAGGCGGCGGGAATCCACCCCCAGCGTGGAGAAGGCCAGAGCATTTTCCTGCACCGCGTTGCGCTCGTTCTCAAACAGCACCATGACCATGGCGATGCCGAGAAGCATCTGCGGCACGGGGCCCAGCAGGGTAACGGCAGCGCCCACCAACTCCACCCAAGGATTGTGGAAGTCGCCCACCACCATCAGGGCTGCCCACAAGGCTAGCGAGATAGAAAGCAGGCTAAACGCAAGCGAAGTCCTGCGCCGGCTTTGGCGATAGAAGCTAAAAGAGCAGTACAGGAGCAAGACGGCCAAGCCGGCGTCAAGCGGGAATTCAGGATGAGGGAGCAGGTCGGCGCGAAAGAACCGTCCGAGCAGATCAGGCCGCAAGTTCAAGTAAGAGAGTGCTGCGCCGGTACTTGCTAGAGCTAAGTCATACCAGCGAAAGCGGAATCTCTCCCGCAGCAGGCGGGTGGAGACGAAAATACACAGCGCCATGGCTACCAGCAGAAGAGAACTGGAAAGCAGCAGCCATGGCGAGGCTCCGCGATACGCCGCCCATGCATCCAGGGCGTAATGCAGGGCGTAAGCCGCCCAGCCGAGCTGCCAGGCACGAAAATATTCGCGGCGGCTTTGCTCGTAAAGGTATGTAAAGACTAGGAATAGCAGGAAGGCGATTACGCCGGGGACAACTACCACACTGATGGCGACGCTGTTCATGGCGCTGACGAGAGTCCTTCGCCCTGCGGCCCGACGGTCGCGCAGGGAACTCCTTAGCAATGTTTCCACAGGAAAGCGAACAACACAACAGTTTTAAGGATAGTGGCAAACCTTGGGAACCTGGACAGCTAGGCCACGCGGAGACCTGCGGCAGGCAGTCGTGCGGTAAAGTAAGGCTGACCCGGAATGGCGATCCCAACAAAACCGGCAAGATCACGCTTTCGAGGCGTTCCTTTAGATAGCGAGGTGTTTATGCGCAGGAAGATGTACGCGCTGGCGCTACTTGTTCTGTCGGCCGGTATGGCTTCGGGCGAATGCCCGGCAGGGTATCAGGCTGGAAGAGTCTTGAAGGATTTTGACCAGGATATGTCGTTTACGGCTCGTCCCAGCAAGCCGCAGGCGGATGAACAATCGCAGCAACACAAAAGCGCTACAACGGTTCGCATACTGATCTTTGTTAGTAGCGAGGCCGGTGCAGGTGGGGTTCCATCGGGAAAGGGATACGAACTGCGGATGCATTCCTCTGCCACGGTGCAAGCCTTGATGCCGACGCCGGGCCACGGCGTTTGTTTTCGGAACGAGAGCGGGAATATCCATGTGCTGACAGATGAAGGCAAACCACTGCCGGGCATCGCGTTGCCGATTCTTACCTTACCCCGGCGCTAGAGACAAAAAAATCAGCCGGGTGGAAACCCGGCTGATGTGTATTTCAATCGATCCGATACAGCGCTTACTGTCCGCGTCAGTGCCGCTCGATCGTTTCTGATCGCGCGTTGGAGGGTCCGGTACCTGTGATTTTCACATCTCCTCCTACCGATCGATCCAGCGTGACTGTAAAGCCCGATGACGTCTTTGAACCAGCCGGAATTACCACACTCGATGGGCTGATCGTAGTTTTGCTCGGTTTGCTGCTGGACAGGCTTACTGCGATGCCGCCTGCGCCCGCTGTTGGTTGCGATACGACCACTCCACTCCAGGTGTCGTGGCCTTGCCGGTGGAGAACCACGAATGCCAGTTCGTCCGACTTGGTGACCACGCTCTGTACCACGATGTTATCAACCTGCACGCCGCAGACCGGTCCGCCGCCCACATCCAGGCAAGTGCCGTTGCTATCCTGCGTGAATTCAAAGCGTAGTTGAGCGCTCACACCGGCCATTCCCGGCAGCTTCATATGGACATGCTGCGGGACCGGAGGATCGTGAAGGAACAATCCGAAGTTGTTGTCGAAGTGCCTGCCGCCCGAACTCCCAGCCCACGCCGAGGCGTCCTGAAAATATGCGCTGTTGTCCGTTGCGGGGCAGAAATTTGGGGTAGAAGTCCGTACTTCCAGTGGTGAAGGATTCTTCAAACGCTTCCGGGAACACAGAACGTCCCACGTGTCCGGCGGTGGCATCGAAGATCCTCAACAGCAGGCCATCGTAACCCGTGATGCTTTCCAGGGGATCGTCTTCGGTGTCGTAGCAGACGTCCATATCCAGAGTCACGTATTGCGAATTTGCCGGCACCGCGAACACTGGGCCGATGAGGCGTTCCCAGCGGGTTGGATCATGAGTGCCGTTGTCGATGGCATCCGGATGAAACGCCGCATTGGAGCTATCCCCGCAGAACGTGTTGTTGGTTGTCCAGGGCACGGTGTTCAAGCCGCCCCCATGAGCGGCGCTCCAGCCAGCCGGGAGCGCGCCGGGAGCTACTTCATCGAAGTTCTCGGCCAACAGAGTGGTTGGAACCGGAGTTCCCGTCGCCTGCGAATAGAGCAGCGTGGTCGACCCCTGTCGTGTATCGACCTTCAGCGAGAAGTCAATCGGCGTACCCGGCACAAAATTCGGAGAAACATAGACCAGGAAATCGCGGTTGTTGGAGGCCGTGTGACCCGATCGGATGGTGGGGTATGACGAGTCGTCCTGGAAAACAGCGACGCCCGGAGTGGAGGTCCTCAGCTCCGCGGATATGCCGGAGTAGCTGCCGGGCGATGTGGCCGGATTGGTGACGTAGTTGATCAATGGGAAGCTCATCGCCAGCGCATCGCCAGCATCGACGATTCCGTTTCCACCGCTATCCTTGAAGGCAACCTGCCCAAGGTGCAGCGAGGCGAACGGCTCACGAATCTTCACGAAGCCCGGGGCGGGCGCAGTTCCTCCGGCCACGGTGTTTCCGAGGAAGCTCGGATAAAGGAAACTGCCAGTGGCTGGCTCGCCATCGGTAAAGGCCGCTCGATTTGGCACAGCGGCGAAAACTGTGTACAACGTCCCGTTCTGTGCCAGGGACGCGTTGTAATCGCCGAGATTCGGCTGTCCGGTGTCGTTCCCATATCCGGCATGGAAGGGCCGCGTAATGGAAGATGGCTTGGACCAGCTTCGGCCACCGTCATCCGAATATACCCAAGTCATTTCCATCAGGTCGCCGGCCGTGGCCACGCCCTGGTCGTCGTAGACCACGTTGACCCTGCCCGTGTCGCGGTCAACCGCGATGGTAGGAAACCACTGGGCGCGATCCTCCCCCGGACGGGAACTTAGCACGGTGGGTTCGCTCCAGGTGACGCCTCCGTCCTTGCTGCGATGCACTACCACATCGGCGCCGTCGAAGTCTGAGTTCGTTGCGTACACGACGTACGCATTCCCGCGGTGCGGCCCCGAGGAATTATCAATGGCGACCGAGGGAAATTGATGAACGCGATCGTTACCCAGAATGGCATCGATAAAGAAGGTCGGCAAAAGCAGCGTGCTCTGATCCAGTGTCACCGGCGGTGCGAAGGTTGCGCCGTTATCGTTCGACACGGCAACTTGTGTCTCGGCGGTGTAGTAAGTGGACTGACTCGACCAGGCGACGTACACCTTTTTGGAGTGGTGGCCAGCGAAGCGGGGCATGGAGCCGGTGTCGAAGTTCAGGGTTCCGGGATTGAGAATGACTCCAGTTGACCAGGTCGGCGGCGTAGCCGTCATGAGGTCGTCTGAATACGCGAAGTGAATCTCCACGCTGACGTCGCTGAAATTGGACCAGCTAATGCCCACGCGCCCGGTGCCGGGATCAACGCCCAGGAACTCCTTGTCGGCAGCGTCATCCGGCGTGGTGGGCAGGGTTGCGGCCGTCACCTCAAAGGGTCCGGTCCAGGTATGTCCGCAGTCAGTGGAGCGATGGACGCTCATGGTCTGAACATTGTCGGCGTTGACGAAAATCGATGAATAGACGAACTGACAGCCGTTGCCGCCGGGGACGTATTTAACATCGGGATCGCCAAATACCAATCCGGTTGCAGTTGGGCCGGTGGTGGGTAGTTGGCCGCCGTCGGTAAAGGTCTTGCCGCCATCGTCAGAATAGGCATAACCGGAGACCGATGTAACCGCCAAGTTAAACCCGCGGAAATCGTTAAAGCCCACCACAATGTGCCGGCCCGAGTGATCCATCGCGATTGAAAGCTCCGATTGGGTCGAGCCGGGGCCATCGGAAAAGCCGGTGTCACTGCAATCCTCATCTCCGCCGAAACAGAGATCGGGCTTTGCGGGAGTGCCCGGGATGGTGGTCGGGCCCGGCAGGGTGACGCCGTCGACAGAAATCGTTCCCGGGCCCGCGTTCTGGCGTGCTTGCTGGACCTTGAAAGCGAACCGGCCCATTGGGCTCATATTTTCGGAATGATTCTCAAAACCGGACTTGGCCTTGGCGAGTAGGTTTTTACGAGCACTACTCCCTGGATTGAATTGTGCCCAGGCGGTTGTGGCCAGAATCACGGCGCCAACGAAAAGCGCTAAAGACGAAAGCTGTTTGAGCGTGGGAGCGCGCACGGTGGTTTCTCCTGACGAGCAAGAATTTGGGCCGCAAAAGAGATTTTGAGGATGCTGGGAATGGGGCCATGCCTCAAAGAGTCTCAACAAAACAAAACCTATGTGTCGAGTTGCGCCGAAGCTTAATCAGAAGGGCCGGGTGAGTCAAGGCCAATAAAGCGGTACCCCTGTGGAAATCCGCGCCAGTCGAGGGATTTGGGGCGTCGTGACTCTCAAAGCTAGGAAAAAGTTTGCACACTTGCTTGACGCTGGTTTTCGCCGAACCGTACCATCCAGAGTGGAAACCCCGCATGGCTGATTCCACGGATACGAGTTCTACGGCTGCGCTCAGCCGCCCGCGCGTCCGCTTCGCACCCTCTCCGACCGGCTACCTTCACGTTGGAGGCGCCCGGACCGCGCTTTTTAATTGGCTGTTTGCCCGCCACCACGGTGGCGTTCTGGTCCTTCGCATCGAAGACACCGACCTGGAACGTTCGACCGCGGAAATGGTCGAGGGCATCGTGCAAGGCATGCGCTGGCTGGGTTTGGACTGGGATGAAGGCCCCTTCTATCAGACGCAGCGTATGGACTTATACCGCGAGGCTGCGGCGAAGCTGCTGGCCTCCGGTCACGCTTACTACTGCTTCTGCACCAAGGAAGAACTGGAGCAGCGCCGGGCAGCAGCCTCATCCGACGGGCGGCCGCCGAAGTACGAAGGGATCTGCCGGAAGCTCTCGGCGGAGGAATCCGCCCGGCGGAGGACCGCGGGAGAGGCTTGTGCCGTGCGCTTTGCGGTTCCAGACTCCGGCAGCACTGCCTTTGAGGATGCCGTCTTCGGCCGGGTGGAGTTTGCCAACACCGAACTGGAAGACTTCGTACTCCTTCGCTCCGACGGAGGTCCTACCTATCATCTGAGCGTGGTGGCCGATGACGTGGACATGCGCATCACCCACGTGATCCGTGGCGCCGACCACATCTCGAATACCCCGAAGCAGGCCTTGCTCTATCGGGCGCTGGGCGCGGTTTTGCCGGTGTTTGCCCATGTGCCGTTAATCCTGGGACCCGATAAAACGCGCCTCAGCAAGCGGCACGGCGCAACTAGCGTCATAGCTTATCGCGAAGAAGGCATTGTTCCCGAAGCCTTCCGCAATTTTCTCGCCCTGTTGGGCTGGACTCCTCCCGAAGGCACGCCGGAAATTCTGGGAGATGCTGAACTCATTCGCCTGTTCGATCTGAGTGGGATTTCGCGCTCCAATGCCGTCTTCGATCGCGCCAAGCTGGATTGGTTCAACAGCGAATACATTCGGGCATATTCTGCCGAAAAGCTTCTCCCCTTGATTGAAGAAGAATGGCAGAAAGCTGGATTGAAACCGGAGCGCAACGACCGGGAATGGATGCTCTCCACCATCGACCTGCTCAAACCCCGCGCCCGCAGCCTGAAGGATTTCGCGGTCTCTTTCCGGGCGTTCTTCGCGGACGCGTTTGAGACCGATCCGGCCGCGGGCGAGAAGTTTCTGAAAGATAGCTCCGTCCGCCAGATGCTGGTGGAATTAGGTGGGCGTTACGCCGCTTCCAGCAACGGGTTTAGCGAGCCGGAGGCCGAAAAGATATTGCGCGATTTCGCTGCCGAAAAAAATGTCAAAGCGGGAGCTTTGATCAATGGCGCGCGTGTGGCTTTGACCGGCCAGGGAGTCGCGCCGAGCCTCTTCGCGGTGATGGTGGCGCTGGGAAAAGATCGGACGGTAAAACGGCTCAACGCAGTGGGTTAGTTCAGTAAGCTCGGGGCACCGAGACGAAGGTCAGCTATATTCCGGCCAACGAGTCTGCATGCCAATAAGCGGCAAAACCTCTAAGATCCTGGTGGCGGTGTCAGCCGTTGGTCTGGCACTCTTCGTTTGGCAGGCAGCAACCGGGTTCAGCGCAGCACTCAACGTCTTTGAAGGCCTCTCCCTCAGCGCTCCAACGACGACACTTCACGTGGGCGAGTCCACCCGGCTCACGGTTCAGGGAAAGCGCCTCCTTCTCGCTCATCGGCAGCTTGAACGTCCCGACGCTACGACTTATTCGACGGTCAGCGAAACCGAATTCGTGGTCGAGCCTGATGGCCGGGTCACGTGCGTAGGAACACACGGACGAAGCGAAGATGAGGTTTGGGTCTCGGCCGAAAACGACGGGGACAGAGGTTACATCAGCTTTGATCTATTACAGACGGGGACTGGCCCGGCTTTGGACTTCGCCGCCGCTGACGTTCCCAAGCCGGCCACGATACCAGACTATTTCCTTCGATCTGCTCCCTGTTGCAGTGGTGACCCGATGATCATGAAGGAGGGCCAAACGATCGGCTACAAGCTTGTTCGCCATGGCGTGCCATCCGATGACGTAACCGCCGCTGCGGCCTACACCGTCTTTTTCGGGAGCGGAGTTCCCAACGATGTTCGCCCTTCAGTCATTACTGGCGGCCGCGATTACGTGAGCTTCCGGAATTTCCACCTCGATGGGCAGAAAGGAACCATCAGCGCTCCGGCTTCAATCGGCCGGGGCAACTGGGATAGCGTAGTCGTCTTTGCTCGCTTTGGCGATCTCGTGGGTTGGAAGTACATTGTGATCACACACGCCGAAGAAGAAGGACGGGAGGGCCACCTCCGGGTCCATGGGGACGAGCGCTGACATTTCTGTGCCCTAGCACTCCCGGCCCGGTAACCACGTAGGCCGCAGAGCCCGAGACAGTCGCCGCATCACGGGACAAATCCGTTTACTGTTGTGGTGGCCCGCCCGGTCGCTGGGGCACGCCTTGCGGCGCTCCCGGTTGTTGCAACTGCTGCTGCTGCCGCTGCAATTCCTGCAACAGTTGTTCTGGAGTCTTTACTGGCTGCTGGTTAGGCTCGCCGGGCTCTGAGGCGTCCGATCCATTCATCTGCTCATCGCTCGAGTCAGAATCCGAGTCATCGTTATCGTCGTTGTTGTTAACGGCTGACGGGGGCGGGATACGAGCTGCAAAGGGCGCTCGGGGCTGCAATGGAAGAATTCCGGTTTGCCCGTATGTGGAGTTCGGCTGAGGCTGCGAGCCGGACGCCATGTCCGACGACTTGGAAGTCAGGACTATGCGCTCCAGAGCATTCGCATCCGACGGTGAACCCAGAATCGCATAGTTAAAATCTGTGCCGTGCAGCAACTCCGCGACCACGTCCCGCGCCGGTCCTGGACCAAAGCGGCTCACCACCCGTTCGTTGGTGTTCCCGGGCATATCGATCACGGCTCCGGTTTGAGCGCGTACGGCGCGCAGGATGTCGCCCAGGGTGGAATTCGGCGCGACAATCGTCAGCAAACCGTTCCGGTACACAACCTGTGGCGGCGCGGCTGGCCGTTCCTCGAGAGTGAGTGGGCGCGGGGGTGGCGGCGGAACCTGTGGCGCGGGCGCCGCTTGCTCCGGCTGCGGAGCCAGTTGTTTCACGGCGTGCTTGCGAGGCTTGTGTTGCTGCGAGGCTTGGGCTGGACATGCCAGCGGAAGCGAGAGTATACCGAGCAGGAACAGTGCGGATTGTGGACGGATGCCCTGCATCACAAGACCCCAGGTGTAAGCCGAATCGGGAATTCCACCACCGGGCGGGCCGAACTTCCGAAGAGAATTGTAGCACCGGATCCCGCCTGCGGCGCTTCTTAAGATACGCGGGTCGCCGGCTCGAATGCCAAGTTAGACGCGCTGCGCAGAGTTTTACCCTGGCACAACTCCCGGCGCTACGTGTGAGATAATTTTGTCTGGACTTACGAGGAGAACGATGGCAGAGCGTATGGTTTTTTGCGCCAAACTCCAAAAAGAACTTCCCGGGCTTGATGAGCCGCCCTTTGATACCGAACTGGGAAAGAAGATATACGATAACGTCTCGGCGGAAGCCTGGAGAGCCTGGACGGAGTTCTGCAAAATGCTGCTCAACGAATACCGCCTCAATCCCGCACGCCGGGAGGATCAAGAAGTTATCGTGAAGCAGATGGAGCAATACTTTTTCGGGCAAGGTGCCGCCCCGCCCAAAGAATACGTGCCGCCCGCGAAGTAGCCCCATCGAATCAATCGCTTGCGGAACGACGTTCCGTGTGCGCCGGGCAAACGATACTTTTTAGTTATTATCTGCCCAATTTTCGGTGCAACTTTCATCACCCCGTAACATTCCTTCTGTACAACTGGAGGTGATGAGTTCCGCCGTCTACGACACGCTCATCCTCTCCGACGTGCACCTGGGTTCGGAACTCAGCCGCGCGGAAGACGCCACGCACATGTTGAAGCAGAACCGCTTTCGCCGCCTGATCCTGCTGGGCGATATCTTCTCCGACCTCAACTTCCGTCGATTGACTAAGGAGCACTGGAAGTTTCTCAGTTATATCCGCAAACTCTCCAACCCAAAGCGCGGAGTCGAGGTGATATGGGTCGAGGGCAACCACGATCAAGGGCTGATCGCGGTGATGTCACACTTGGTCGGGCGTGAAGGCCTACGAAGAATATGCCTGGGACCTTCGGCGGCCGCCGCCATGTGGCGATCCACGGACATCAGTTTGACCGCTTTCTGGTAAACAACTGGCTGCTGAGCAGCGTAAATACTTTTCTGCACCTACAGATTCAGAAACTGGACTTCAAAGGCAAATGGTTCTCACGCCTGGTCGACCGGTTGGGGACACGCTGGCTGCGCCTGTCAGAAAAAGTGGCTTCGGGCGCTTTGTCGCACGCCAAGCTCGGCCAGGCTCAGCGTATCTTTTGCGGCCACACGCATGTTGCCTTGGCGCGCGAGCGGGACGGCGTCGAGTACTACAATTCGGGGAGCTGGACCGACTCGCAGCCAACTTACGTCACCGTGGATGCGGAGGGAGTACGGGTTCGCACTTATCAGAAACCGGAGTCGCACGAGACGGCGCCCCTCGACTCCAACGAAGAAGACTCTCTGCTAGTGGAACTAGCCGACGACTCCGAGTTTTCTGAAAACGAGGAATACGAAGGGGTTGGCAGCTGACGCCGGCGCCGGCACGAGTTTTTCATCCCCATGCCGGCGCCAGACGGCGCACATTTCAAAAATGCAGCACGATGCCGGTAGAGAATCTGAAATCGTCCTGAGTATTGTGAAAGAACCGGGTTTGCAAAGCGTCGGCCTGGAAGCGCCAGCCAATCCCATGGATGAGGCGATAGTCGACGCCCCCGCCGATCGCATCGGAAAATGACGTATCGGAAGAGCCAGTGGTGCTGAAATGCCCCACTCCGAACAGCGCGTGCGCGAAGGGCGTAAGCCGCCCCACGGGAACCGAGACGCGCGGACCGAAGATTACGTTATGCACGCTGTCATTCGAACCGTAATGGCCGCTGATATCGACCACCAGGCCGATCCAGGGTGCGACCTTGCCCTCTAAGGAACCATCCCAGCCATTCAGATTGCTGTGACCAGCCCCATTGAAATCAGCTCGATTGTAGGAGTATCCGAAGAAGATGTTTCCTTTGGTAGGAATTTGGGCAGCGGCCCCGATGGTGAAGAACAAAGTGGATAGGAAGATAGAAAATGCAATCACAACACGTACGCGCACGGAAATTCCCCCCTCTTTCTAAGTTCATGAAGCTTATGGAATTGTTTAGATGCCAGATCGAAAGGAAAGTTGGTTTCAGGAACCGGTCTTTGATGAATCCCGTAACAAATATTTAACAACTTTTCATGGTTCGAAAACGAGTTCTGGATCGTCTAACCGGTATTATGAAATGCATGAATGAATTCTCCGCATGTGCGCCACAGGCACCACCACAACTTTTCTGGACCAAGGACAAGGAGTCGACGTTGAAGTTCAGTCTCGAAATCCGTGAAAGCAACGAAGTTACTGTGGCCTATTGCAAGGGCCGGATCGTATATCGCGATGAAGCGGCCGCTTTCGCAAGCAGCGTGTCGGAACTGCTCGGACATACCCAGCAGTTGGTGCTCGATTTTAGCCGGGTGGAAACGGTGGACGGAGCTGGATTGGGCGAATTGGCGACACTTTTGTTGCGGGCCCAGGCCAATGGCTGCGCGCTGAGGCTCGCCGCCCCCAGCAAGAGTGTGCGCGAGTTGCTGGAGGTCACGAACCTGGCTGTAGCCCTCGAAATCTATTCTACGGTGGAGAATGCTGTCCTTTCGGCGCGCGGGCAAGTAGCGTGAACCGCTTCTGAATCTGCGCATCAGCTAACTTTGTCATTTTGGAGCGGAGCGAGAAATCTGCTTTTCCCGCGTGCGGGACGACAGCTTCCTTAACCCCTGCACTCCGGGTAATGACAATTCCGAAGACCTGAGAGTCGTGGCTTCGCAAGGCGCCCGCGGAAAGGGAAAGCAGCGGCATGCACTTCCGTTCCCTGGCTGATATTCACTGAGTCCGTCTGTTACTGGCATAATTACACAGTGGAACCTTCAGCTCTTTCCTGGACCTTGGACGACCGCTGGCTGCCTAAGTCTGTTCTTTGCCTGCGCAACTACAGCCTGAACAAATTCTTTCATGACCTGCTAGCCGGCATTACCGTCGGGCTCGTGGCTTTGCCGCTGGCTATGGCGTTTTCCATCGCTTCCGGGCTCACGCCGCAAGCGGGAATCTACTGCGCAATCGTCACGGGCTTTCTGATCTCCCTACTCGGCGGATCCAAGACTCAGATTGGCGGGCCTACCGGCGCGTTCGTGGTGGTGGTGGCCGGGATTGTCGCTGCGCATGGAGTGGACGGCCTGTTCATGTGCACGGTGATGGCGGGCGTCCTGCTGGTGATTTTGGGTGTGACCGGCATGGGCACCGCGGTGAAGTTCATACCTCGCCCTATCGTCATCGGCTTTACCAATGGGATTGCGGTGCTGATTGCCAGCACGCAGATCAAGGATTTCTTTGGACTGAAGGTTGCAAAAGTTCCCGGCGAATTCTGGCTGCGCATGACGGCCCTCGCAGCCAACTTCCACACCCTCTCCTATGCCGCGATGGCTCTGGGAATCGCCACCGTGGCTATTATGCTGATCTGCCGCTTGACCTCGAACCGCATTCCCGGGGCCATCGTGGCCATGCTCGCGGCGACCGGCGCAGCCATCGTGTTCAAGCTCCCGGTGGAGACGATCGGAAGCCGATTTGGCGGAATTCCCAGCGGATTGCCCCATCTGGCCATTCCCCATTTCCGAGCCGACCTGATCCACGGTTTGTTGGGGCCGGCCTTTACCGTAGCGATGTTGGGAGCGATCGAGTCGCTCATGTCGGCCGTGGTCTCGGACCGCATGAGCAACGATCACCACAATCCCAACGTGGAATTGATCGGGCAGGGCGTGGCCAACATTGTTTCTCCGATGTTTGGAGGATTGCCGGCGACCGGAGCCATCGCCCGCACGGCCACCAATATCCGGGCTGGCGCCCAGTCTCCGGTGGCCGGCATGATCCACTCCTTGACGCTCCTGTGCATCCTGCTGTTCGCCGCGCCGCTGGCCAGTTACATTCCGATGGCTTCGCTGGCCGGCATATTGCTTGTCGTCTCCTACAACATGGGCGAGTGGACCGAGATTCCGCAACTGCTGAAGCTGACGAAAACCGACATTAGCGTGTGGCTGGTCACGTTTGCCCTCACAGTTTTTGCCGACCTCACGGTTGCTGTGGAAGCCGGCATGATTCTAGCGGCGTTGCTGTTCATCGCCAAAGTGGCCAACACTACAACCGTGTCGCAAGTGACCGATGACTACGTCGAGGACGGGCGTGTTCACATTTTGCAAGATAAAGATATTCCGTATTACGCGACTATCTTCCGCATCCATGGGCCGTTTTTGTTCGGCTCGACCGACAAGATATCGGCGGTGACGGAGAACATCCACGAGTTGCCGCCGGTCGTAATCCTGCGTTTGCGCAATATGACTGCGATTGATGCCACCGGGCTATTCGCGCTCGAAGAGGTGGCGCGCGAATTGCACGCGACTCGTCGCACCCTGATCTTATGCGGAGCGCGGGAGCAGCCGGCAAAGCTGATCCGCCAGGCCGAGTTTGAAGACGTGATTGGCCCGGAGAATATTTGTGAGAATGTCCAGGCGGCGCTGACCCGGGCGGAAGAGGTATTTGAGCGGATGGAAGCGAAGGTTACGGGCGCGGCTACTTAGACCACTACCACAGGGGAGCACAGAGGTCACAGGGTACGGACCCTACGCCAGCAACCGGGCCGCTTCTCTGGCGTAGTAGGTGAGAATTACGCCCGCGCCGGCGCGGCGAATCGAGATGAGAGACTCCATCATGACTCGATCGCGGTCGATCCAGTTGTTGCGCGCCGCGGCTTCGATCATGGCGTACTCGCCGGAGACCTGATAAGCCGCCAGGGGCAGATCGAAACGGTCGCGCGCCGCGGCGATCACATCCAGATACGGCATGGCGGGCTTGACCATGATCATGTCGGCGCCTTCTTCGACGTCCGCTTCGATCTCCCGCATGGCCTCGCGCACGTTGGCCCCATCCATCTGATAAGACCGGCGGTCACCAAATTGCGGAGCGGAATCGGCGGCCTCGCGGAACGGCCCGTAAAATCCTGACGCAAACTTGGCCGCATAAGAGAGGATTGGCGTATTGCTCAGGCTTGCGCCGTCCAATGCCTTGCGGATCGCGGCCACGCGGCCGTCCATCATGTCGGAGGGGGCGATGATGTCCACGCCGGCGCGTGCCAGCGAAACCGACGTGCGCGCCAGGATTTCGAGGGTCGCATCGTTGAGGATTTCGTAATCGGCAGCAGCGGCAGGAGGAGCCGCCACAGCCGCGCCCAACGACTGCGGGGCCGCATTCACGACGCCGCAATGTCCGTGCGACATGTATTCGCAAAGGCAGACATCGCCGATGATGAGGAGTTCCGGAACCTCGCGCTTGATGGCGCGGGCCGCCTGCTGCACGATGCCGTCCTCGGCCCAGGCGCCGGTAGCTACTTCGTCTTTCTTTTCCGGCAGGCCAAAAAGAATGACGGCGGGAATGCCCAGGGCATGCGTCTCCTCAGCCTCTTTTACCGCTTCATCCACGGATAAGTTGCACACGCCCGGCATGGATCGTACTTCCTTACGAACCCCTTCTCCAGGGCAAACGAACATCGGGTAAACAAACGATTCCGGCGTAAGCCGAGTCTCGCGGACCATGGAGCGCAGCGGCTCGGTACGGCGCAAGCGGCGGAGGCGTGTGGTGGGAAAAGTCATAGCAACTACTGCGAGGCAAGGGTTCCGTTTACCTGCCGATTTTAACAGAGGCAGGCCATTAGCGGTCAGTTGCCAGTTCTCCGATCTCAGTTGCAGTGAGCGCCGGACTACCTTCCTGTACCATAAATTCTCATGGTTCCTGCCCCTCTAACCCATGCCAGCGCGCGCGTGCTGGAATTCGAGTCTTTCCGGGATCTGCTGCGCGGCTATGCCTCGTCGCCGCTGGGTCAGGCACGGATCGCGGAGCTTGGCTCCCTCGACCGATCGCGACTGGATCGAGAGCCAGCAGCAGCTCACCGGCGAAATCCGCGAATTTCGCCGCGTGGATGGACGATTCGATTTCGCCGGATTACTGGATATCACGCAACTGGTTGAGAAATCGCGCATCGCAGGCGCCGCACTCGAAACCGCCGAGATCCGCGATGTGGTGCTAGTCGTAGACCGGGCAGCCGAGTGGCGGGAAATTGCTCTCCAGCCGCCGGCGGCGATGAAGGTGGAATGGACCGCGGTGGCGCAGCTTTCCGCCGCAATCGTCGACTTCACGGAGTTCCTGCGCTCGTTTCGCAACAAGATTCTGCCCGACGGAACCCTGGAAGACCGCGCGTCGCCGGAACTGGCCCGCATTCGCCGTGAGATCGAAAAACAAAGGCGCGCCATTCAGGAATCATTGCGTGGCTATCTGCGCCGCCTGGCGGAAGGCGGCTCCGTGCAGGATGAACTCATCACCATCCGCGGCGAGCGCTTTGTAATTCCGGTGAAGATCGAGCAGAAACGGCGGGTGCAGGGCGTGGTGCATGGCGCGAGTTCCAGCGGCCAGACCGTGTTTGTGGAGCCGCTGGAGACCATCGAGCAGAACAACGAAATGGTGCGCCTGCTGGACGAAGAGCAGGCGGAGATTCACCGCATCCTGGTGGAGATGACGCGGAAGATTGGCGAGCGTGCCAGCGAGATTCCTGCGGCTGTGGAGGTGCTCGCGGAGCTGGAACTGCAATTTGCCAAGGCGCGGTTTGCGGAAGAGTACAACTGCGTAGCGGTGCGGTTGAAGGAGGAGGGGCTGCAGTCGGTCATTCTGCGGGATGCGCGCCATCCGCTGCTGGAGCGAAATCTCAAAACGAAGGGCGGACAGATCGTCCCCATCACTATCGAGCTTGAGGGCGACCGGAGGCAATTGGTTATCACTGGGCCCAACACCGGCGGCAAGACGGTTGCGCTGAAAACCGTGGGGCTGCTCGCGTTGATGGCGCAATCGGGGGTGCCGGTTCCGGCGGATCGCGCGGAGCTGCCAGTCTTCGACGCTGTTCTCGCCGACATTGGAGACTACCAGTCGATCGAGCAGAACCTTTCGACCTTCTCGGCACACGTCACCAACATCGATTTCATATCGCGCACCGCGACCGCGCAGTCGCTGGTCTTGCTCGACGAACTCGGCTCGGCCACCGACCCGGAAGAGGGCGCGGCGCTGGCCGTGGCGATTGCCGAGCACTTTCGCCAGGTGGGTTGCGTCAGCATCATTTCTACGCATCACACTTCGCTCAAAGTGTATGGAGCGAATACATCCGGAGTGGTCAACGCTTCGGTGGGTTTTGACGAAGCCACGCTGCAGCCGACATATGAATTGAAAGTCGGCGTGCCGGGAGCTTCTGCGGGCATCAACATCGCGCAGCGGCTGGGATTGAATCCCGCGATTATCGACTCGGCGCGCTCGCGATTGGGAACCCAGGCGCGCGACGTTGGCCAATTCCTGGATCGTCTGCATGCCGAGTTGCGCGACGCCGAGGCCGAACGTGTGCGGCTCAAGGCTCGCGAAGAGGAATTGGAGCGCGAGAAAACTCGTCTCGCGGCCGAAGGTCGAAAAGAGCAGCAGGGCAAGATCAAAGAAATGGAGAAGAAGCTGGAAAGCCTGCTGCGTGACTTCGAGTACCACGCGCGCGAGGCCGTGAACGCGGTGCAGGATAAGGCAGCGGCGCAAAAGCTTTCGAAAGACGCCGAGCGCCGCATGGCCAAGATGCGCCGCGAATTTCGCGAGCAGTTCGACTCGGCGGTAGTGGCGCACGCGACCGGCGCGGACCAGGGCGACCCGCACGCCCAGCCGCAAGTGGTGAAACATGTCTCCGAGGGCGATACGGTGAAGCTGAAGTCGGTGGGTCGGCCCGGTCTGGTTTCGCGGCGCCTGGACGACAACCACTTTGAAGTCGAAATCGGCGCCATGAAAATGCGGATTGCCCGCGACGACATCGCCGAGGTCATCGCGCGGGCAGCGGACTCTCCGGTTAAGGCCGCACGGGCGCGCGGGATTTCGGTTTCGCTGCAAAGTGAAGGCCAGAGCGCGCCGACCGAAATCAACGTAATCGGCCGCACCGTGGACGACGCCACCCGCGAAGTCGAGAAATTCGTGGACCACGCATTCCTGGCCGGGCTGCCGCGAGTGCGGGTGGTTCATGGCAGCGGCATGGGAATCTTGCGCAAGGCCCTGCGGCAGTATCTGCAGAAGCACCCGCACGTGGCGTCAGTAACGGAGCCTCCTCAGAATGAGGGCGGGGGCGGGGCGACGGTGGTGGAGTTGCGGGTGTAGGGCCGGGGGACCACGCGGTTGCTCAAGAATTGCGTACCTGGGCCGATGAGCACCCTCAGGGGGTTCTATGCCCGGTGCCCTGAGGCCGCGATGGCTATAGCGAACGGCAAGCAGCAAGTGGCGCCAGTAACCGAATGGCCCGAAATCCTCGGAAAGTCCGCCAGCGACGTTTTCTCCATGATGGTGGGCTCTACGGTCACGCTTCCTGAGCGTGACGGGCTCCCTGTGCATGCAAATATTACTGGGATGGTTGGAATTGCCGGCGCGTTTTCTGCCGTGTTCAGCCTGCGCTGCAGCACTCAATCCGCTTCCAGAATGGCATCACAAATGTTGGGAGTTGCTGTCGAGGAGGCGGCGTCCCACCTGCGCGACGCGGTCGGCGAGGTGTGCAACATGGTGGCGGGAGACTTCAAAGCCAAGGTCGGCCTGGGAGATAAATGTGGGCTGTCGGTACCCAGCGTCGTTAGCGGCAGCAATTATCAACTGCATTCGCCGCCCGGAAGCCAACGGCTGGAAGTGCCTTTGCTCTACGAGGGAGAGCCGGTCTGGCTGGCGTTGGATATCAGAAAGTGATCGCGATGGCCAGTTTGGGAGCCTATAAACCAGGTTCGTACCCAAAGGCAGTGCCCTTGTCGTCGGTTCCAGGCCCTGTGGAAAAACCACCTTGTGCCCGACATTACGGCCCAGTTTCCCACATTCGGCCCGGTCGATGCCCGATGCCACGAAATGGTTGCATTTTTCACCTATCCAGAGGTATGATGACTTGTGGACGGAGACAGTAAAACGTCCAATCTAGTCGTGGTACCGCCCTTTCTTCCAAGGTTCAGAGCTGTAGCCAACGGTAACGAATTCTTGAGGTGAAATTCGCCTCGGGACAAGTTCGGAGATACCTATATGGCGTGGTATGCGTACTGCATCACAGAGCAGCAGACCCTCAGCAACGGTGTCCGTACAAGACGTCCTTTTCTGATGGACGGGATCCAAGGCGTGAACGGAGCCTCGGTTCTAAGCTATCCCAGCGGAGAATTCGCCGTCATTGTCAGCGAATACGAGCGTAACGGCGACCGCCTGGAAGAAAAGCACGTTTTGGAGCATGCGCGGGTAGTTAGCGTATGTTTCCGCACAGGAACAGTCCTTCCCTTCCGCTTCGGAACCATTTTCGACAGTGACGACGCGCTGCGGCAGGCGGTGCGAACCAATCGGCGGGCCTTTGGAGTTAGCGTGGCCAAGCTGAGAGGCAAGGCGGAAATGCACTTGAAACTCCTGGTCCGGGATGGATCGTTGCGGCATGCGCTGCCCGATGCCCCGCTGCCTGACACGGTTGGCGGCGAGTACCTGATTAAGCTGCGAGAGAAGGCCTCCAAGGATCGCGAACGACAGACCAAAGCACGCGCCCTCTCCGTGCAAGTCCACAAGCTGTTCAACCCCCTCGAGGAAGACATCAGCTGCAAGCGGGTAGATTCCGACGGGATGCTGATCGACATCGCCCACCTCATCGACTCCAAATCCGTGGAGAAATACCAAAACCGGTACAGCAGCGCCGCCAAGCAGTTGAAGAACTGCGAGCTGCTGATCAGCGGACCGTGGCCACCGTATCATTTCATGCCCGGAAAGTTGCGCACCGTAGCCGGCAATTCCTAGGACTGGCGCGGGATTCAGAGAGGGCCGGCATTTCGCCGGCCTTTTCTATTTGTGCCCGGATTTAAGCACCGACCTGCGGTGAATGTGCATCATTGTGCACTTCTATTAAGGCCGAGTTTTGCACCGAGCCCTTTCTTGAGATACTGGGAGCGGTAGGTAAACGAATGAAACAAATGCATTTACTAGACATCCCGGTGGGTGCCGAAGGGACATGTCCTTTTTGGCTCTGGACTTGCAGTATTCAGGTATACGAAAAGAGGCCGCTAACGAATGACTTCACCACTTCTCGAAATCTACAATTAGGCTGTTCCGGTACGCCGGGCGGCTCCTTGCATCGCCTTTCCTGATTTCCTTCCAATAGCCTCTTTTGATTGGCGGCCCCAGAAATGGGGCCGCTTTTTCGTGGTCGCGAGTGCAAAAGCGATAACCACGAAGGACACGAAGTCTCACGGAGGCCCTGGTGGTAAGGGCTGTCCTTCGTGTACCTTCGTATCCTTCGTAGTCAATGCCTTTACTTGACCTCTCCAACGCAAAGCGGAGGCACCTGTAAAGGCTACGCTGGCATCGTAGATAAAACGGAATCCAATGCGCCTACCAACAATTTGCTTCGCTGTTCTCTGGCTGCTCCGCGGTACCAACGTGAGCGCGCAAGCGCCTGCCGCCGGCATGACGTATCCGCCGCAGCTGCTGAAGGAACTCACGGGCTTGCGAGACGCGGCCCTGGGCGACGATTACGCCTATCAAACGGTAGCGCACTTGACCGAGAACATCGGACCGCGGCCCGTAGGATCGCCACAGGCGCAGGCTGCGGTGCAATACGTTTCGGCGGAATTGCGGCGGTTGGGGCTGGAAGTTCACCTGGAGCAAGTCATGGCCAAGCGTTGGACCCGAGGCCCGGAAACAGCCGAACTCGTCGAGTATCCCGGGCAGGCGCCGGGGGCCTCGCAAAAGATCGTTGTGACCGCATTGGGAGGCAATACGCCCACCCCGGCTGATGGGCTCACCGCCGAAGTGGTGGTGGTAACCAGCTTCGAGCAGTTGGCGGCCCTCGGGCGCGAGCGGGTGGCGGGAAAGATTGTGTTGTTCAACACGCGCTTCGATCAGCGCAAAGCGGACAACGGCCTCTCGCTCGACGCCTACGATGAAGCGGTGGTTTATCGCGGCAAGGGAGCAAAGACTGCGGCGGAGTTGGGCGCGGCCGGGTCTCTGGTTCGCTCCGTCGGCGGCGCAGATTACCGCCTGCCCCACGCAGGCGGGAGTACGGCAGCGGGCATCCCACAGGGCGCGGTCACCAGCGAGGACGCTGACCTGATCGCTCACCTTACCAGCCAGGGCAAAGTGCGAATGCACCTGATTCTGACCGGCGAGACCGGGGCCGCTGTGCCTAGCTACAACGTTGTTGCTGACCTGAAGGGATCGGAGCATCCCGAGCAGATCGTGATCGTCTCCGGTCATCTGGATTCCTGGGATCTGGGTACGGGCGCCATCGATGACGCCGCTGGCGTCGCAGTCGCGATGGAGACTGCGCAACTGCTGCAGGAGATGCATCTGCGTCCCAAACGTACCATCCGCGTGATTGCCTGGACGGATGAAGAGAACGGCGGCGCCGGCCACGACGCCTACGTGAAAGCCCACTCCGCAGATTTCGCAAATTACGTGGCCGCAATGGAGAGCGACCACGGAGCGGGGCATCCTTTGGGTTTCCTTACCAATGTGAACACCGCCGCTCTACCGGCCCTGATGCCGGTAGAGGAGATTCTTCGAGCCTTTGGAGCGAACCTGATCAAAACGCACGCCGACCGCGTGGAGAGCGACGTCGATCCGCTGGGCAAAGCGGGCGTCCCCGTGTTAGGACTGCTGCAGGATGGTCGAACGTATTTCAACTATCACCACACCGCCGCCGACACACTCGACAAAATCGTACCCCAGGACCTGCGGGAGAACTGTGCGGCCATGGCAGTGATGGCATACGCGCTGGCCAACTCGCCGGAACCATTGCCCAGGTAGGCGACGGCTCAAACGGTTTCATAGAGCTTTGAGTTTGAGTACCAGTTTTCCTCAATTTCGATGCTGGGGGCTCCCTATCGGCCAGTTGACGCATCTCAATTTGAGCGCATATGATTTGCGTTTGGCCAATTCATAAAGAAAGCGTACTGAGCGGCCTTCACGCCGCGAAGTTTTTATCCCATGGACAAGAAGAAGCTGGATTATTTCCGGAAGAGGCTCGAATCGCGGCAGCAAGAACTGCGCCGCACGGTCTCCCGCACCGAGCAGGACGGACGGAGCGTGGACGAAGACTCGGCCCAGGACATCGCCGACCGCGCCGCGAGTTCCTACACCAAGGAATTTCTTTTTCACCAAAGCAACAACGACCGCCAGTTGCTGGCCATGGTCGAGGGCGCGCTGGAGCGGATGCGGCAAGGCAGCTTTGGCGAGTGCATCTCCTGCGGCAAAGAGATCAACGCTAAGCGGCTGGAAGCCGTGCCGTGGACGCGGCATTGCATCGAGTGCCAGGAGAAGCTGGAAAAGGGAATCTTGGAAGAGGCTCAGAAATAGCGAGCCATCTCGCAGCCTGACACGCATCAATCCACAAAGTAATCAGAAGGGAAGTCCGTGCGCGCAGAAGTCCGCCATCAACTAAAACAGGATCGATTCAGCCAGGCCACCCTCGAAGCCGCCGGCAAGACGGTGGATTGGTCAGTCGAGCACAAGTCCACCGTGATCGTCGCTGCGGTGGTGGTCGTGGTGCTTGCCGGCTTGGGGTTTGGCGGCTGGTATTACCTCAACCAGCAGGACCAAAAAGCCAGCATGGAGTTGAACCAGGCGGTTCGGACGATGGACACTTCGCTCCGCCCGGCGGGAACGCCGGCACAACCCGATTTTCCGACCTTCACTTCGTCCAAAGAACGCGCCACCGAAGCGCGCAAGCAGCTTCAGGACATCGTTGACAAATATTCCCACACCCACACTGCCGACATGGCTCGCTATTTTCTTGGTTTGACCGAAGCCGAGCTTGGTGACACCAAGGCCGCCGAACAAACGTTGCAGACCGTCGCTGGATTGCACAATCAGGACCTCTCGTCCCTGGGTAAGTTTGCTCTGGCTTCGGTTTATCGCAGCCAGAACCGCAATCCGCTGGCAATCGATTTGTACAATGTGCTGATCGCGAAGCCCGCTAGCACGGTCAGCAAGTCGGCAGCGCAGTTGGAGCTGGCAGCGACCTACGAAGCTGCGCAGCGGCCGGCGGATGCAAAGCGTGTCTATGAGCAAGTGCAGAGGGAAAATCCCGCCGGCAGCCAGGCGGCACAGGCCGCGGCAGACAAGCTGCAAGCCCTGAAGTAGAACCTATCAACTACATTTTGTGTGGAGACAACCGCCTTTGGCTGTCCGGGCGAACGCAGTTCGCCATGGCTTGCGGAGCTTCGCTCCGCGGACGGCCGAAGGCGGCCGTTCCCACACAACCTCAGTCTTCTGAAATCAATGTTCGGTGAACAGGCGATTCCATTTCTCGATCGGCGTAGTCGGAACCAGCGCCGGCTTGAGGTTGGATAACACATGCTCGCCGTGCCCCATGCCGACCAGGGACGTAACGATCCCCGGCGCGGAGCGGGAAAACTGGATTGCATTCTCCGCATCCCGATTCAGCCCCAGAGTCCTGGCGACGATCTCCGGCAGGCCATGCGTCAGCTGGCCCTGGTACAGCGTGGCGCTACCGACCACGGCAATGCCGAGGCGGGAGGCCGCCGAGAGCAGTGACATCCTTTCTTTGGCAACAGTCTGATTTGCCAGACCGTAGGCCTCAGGCATGGCAAGGTTGAAGGGAAGTTGGATGAACCGAAAGTGGTGATGATCGCCGCCTGCATGGTGTGCGGTCTCGACGACCTCAGCCAAGCTAATGTGATCGCGCGCGTCATCCGCAACACGGAAAGCTCCCCACGTCGCCATCCCGTAATATCGCATCTTGCCGGCCTTGACCTGCTTTTCCAGCATGGTGAAAGCGTCTCGCAGGCGCTGCTGAAAAGCCTCACGGGAGACTTCCGCCAGTTGCGACTCCGGATTGTGGATGTAGAACAGATCAATCGTCTCCAGCCCCAGGTTGCGACGCGAGCGGTCGATTTGATTTTCCAAATAGCCCGGCGCCATGCAGTGCATTCCGCCGGCCAGCTGTTTGGGATCGAGCACTCCGGAGTCTACGTACTCGTGCGTGAAGTAGCCGCGCGGGTCGGGAGGCATGCTGCCGTCAAACGATAGATATCCAGCCTTGGTGCAAACCAGAACTTCGTCGCGCCGCAACTCGCCTGCCTCGACGAGTTGTTCCAGCGCGGTGCCGATGTTGCGTTCTGAACGCTGGTGGCGGTAATTGATGGCGGTATCCAGCACATTGATGCCGGAGCGCAGGGCGGTCGCAATGGCCAGCACGTAGGCGCGGTCGGCGGCTTCGTCGGGTTCGCCAAGGTAGGTACCCAGACCGATCGAGGAGAGCCACAGTTCCGCGACTCCGCTTACATGCTCGGGCCGGCGAAAGTGGCCGGCGTCGCGCAACGCCGGAAAGCGGTCGCGATAGCGAGCGGTGCCTTCGGCAGTGGCGTGGCCGGAGAGCATGAAGGACAGTGTAGCAGTTGCAGGCTGCTGACTTTTTGGCCGATGAGTTATCTATGAAAACCGTAACGGCAAGGCGATTCAAGGCGAAGTGTCTCGAGATCATGGAAGAGGTCTCGACAACGGGAGAACCAGTCATGATCAGAAGGAAAGGCAAGCGTGTAGCAAAGCTTGTGCACTCGGATGCTCAAACTGACGACATTTTTGGTTGTCTCAGGGGTGTCATAAGAATCGTGGGAGACATCACAAAACCGGCGGTGGGGCCCGATGACTGGGAGGCACTGCGTTGATGTGCGACCTTGCAGCCGTCACTCCCTGATCACACGCGACCGCCGGGGCCGCGCTTTACACTTCTTGACAGCGAATTCTTCCGATTCGCTGTACCCTTGGCATTGACCACTGAGGTGCAGCCGCTAAATGCCTGTACCCTAAGGTTTTCGCAGATTCTCCCGAAAGATGCGAAAATAGTTGAACTGGTCACTAGCGCCAAACGGATTTCGCGGCCGCAAGTTCCGCACACGTCGCGGGGCAAAGTTGCCTCACCCCTGCAACTAAAGGCGGATCGGCCGTCTCTAATCCACTGAGCCAGCTGTTTTCATGCCAGCCACTGAAATTCCGCCGAGGAGTCCTGTGCCTCCGCTGCAGCCGGCTCAACGTCCGGGGGGTAGCGATCTGTACGACGCCCGCCACTGGGAGTCGGCCTACCGCGAATTGCATGATGTCCCCTCTCTGCTGGTGCAATTGCAGGACGATCTGTCGCGCTCCCGCAAGCGCGAGGCGTTCTGGATTTCGGTGGTCGTCCATCTGGTGATCATCACGCTCTTCGTCAATTCGCAGAAATTGGAAAAGTATTTCCCCAGAAAGAATCTGGTGGTGAGTCCCAACGACTGGCTGCGGCAGCGGGAGACAACCTACCTCGAACTGCCGCCGGACGCGCAGAAGCTGACCAAACGGCCCGACAGCAACATTATTTCCGACAAAGACCGCAACGCAATGTCACGCAGTCCGCAGCTGGACCGCCAGGAACTGAAGAAGATTCTGGACAGCGCCCGGGCGGGAGCCCCGGGGCCTGTTGCACCTCCACAGCAGTCCCAGCCCACGCAACCCGCTCCGCCGCCCGCGCAAAATACACCTGGGCAACAAACTGAGCAGCCGGCGCCGCCGCGGCCGCAGTTCGAGGCCGACCAAGAGGCGAAACTACAGAACCCGACGACCGCGCCGCCGCGGCCCAGCTTTAGCACGGGGAGCCAGTCTGCGGGATCGGCGTTGGCTCAAGCAGCGCGCGCCGCAGCTATGAATCGTGGAGGATACGGCGGCGACGGAGGCGACTACGGCTTGGGCCAGGGGCGGCAGGCGACCGGAGCCATCGGCCCGATGGATGTCCTTTCCGACACGCAGGGCGTGGACTTCGGTCCTTACTTGCAGCGGGTTCTGCACGATGTGCGGGAGAACTGGTATCGCATCATTCCGGAGTCAGCGCGCGCTCCGCTGATGAAAAAAGGCAAAGTCTCCATCGAGTTCGTGATCGGCCAGGATGGCCGTATCGATGGCATGAAGCTCACCGGCACCTCGGGAGACGTGGCTCTGGACCGCGCCGCCTGGGGCGGCATCACCGGATCGAATCCCTTTCCGCCGTTGCCCAAAGAGTTCAACGGGCCGTATCTGGCGCTGCGCTTCCACTTCTTTTACAACCCTGACAAGTCGGACTTACAGTGATGCACGCACTGTAGGACATAGCTTCGGTACGTCTCTACACCAGGCCGGACGCCTCTACCACACGCGGCACTGGTCCTTCCGCACCATGGGCACGCCAGGCTTACAGTGGAAGGCTTGCTGAAATTCCGGCAGGTTGGAGACTGCGCCGTTGGCGCGATATTCCTCAGGCGAGTGTGGATCGGCAGTGGCCCGGAGGCGTCTGGTTTTCTCCCGCGTATTGGTACACCAGCTCTGCCCGTAGCCGACGAAGAAACGCTGCTCCGGCGTCAAGCCATCGATTGGATCCGAGCGCTGCCCCTTGGTCTCATCTTTCCACGCGTTGTAAGCCAGGATCAGCCCGCCCAAATCGGCGATGTTCTCACTCAGAGTCTGTTTACCATTGACCTTAAGGCGATCCACGGCCGTGAATTGGGAATACTGGTCGACCAGGCAGGCAGCCCGCTGTTCAAACTGTTTGGCGTCTTCCGCAGTCCACCAATCGCGCAGGTTACCCTGAATGTCGAAGCGTCGTCCCACGTCGTCGAAGCCGTGGGTGAGTTCATGTCCGATGGTGCTGCCGGTATCGCCGTAGTTGGGAGCGTCGTCTGAGGACCGGTCGAATAATGGCGGCTGCAGAATCCCGGCGGGGAAATTAATGTCGTTCATCTGCGCATCGTAATAAGCGTTGACTGTGGGTGGCGTCATCGCCCACTCTGCCCGGTCCACCGGCTTACCGATTTTGCCCAGCTCGCGGTGAAATTCGAACTCACGGCTGCGCCGCGCGTTGCCTATTTCGTCGTCAGGGAGGATGGCAAGCGCCCCGTAGTCGCGCCACTGGTCCGGATAACCGATCTTGTTGGTGACCGCACTCAATTTCGCCACCGCTTCCCGTTTGGTCTCGGTCGTCATCCAGGGCAGGGCTTCGATCTCGCGCTGCATTGCATCTTCGATTTGTTCCGCCATTTTCAGCACGCGCTGTTTGGCTTGCGGGCTGAAGGCTTGCCGCACATAGGCCTGCCCTAGCGCGTCACCTAAATCGCTATCCACATAGCTGACGCAACGCTTCCAGCGGGGCGGGAGGGCCTGCGCCCCCTGCAGCGTCTTGCCATAAAAATCAAAGCTGGTCTCCACAAACGCCGAGGAGAGGAAAGCCGCATTGTCGTGAACCAGGTGCCAGCGCAAGTATGCCTTCCAGCTATCCAGGCTTTCCTTGCGGAGTTCGGCATCCATGGTCTTGAAGAATCCCGGAGTGGCCACATTTAGCGATTGCAGCGCCGGCAGGCCAGCGGCGGTGAAGTACTCGCTCCAGTGGTAGGACGGGCTAAGCGCCTCCAATTCTGCCACTTCCATCTTGTGGTAAATCTTCCGTGGATCACCACGGTCCACCCGGCTCATCGAGCCCTTGGCCAAAGCCGTCTCGATGTGCAGAACGCTTTTCGCTTCATTCCTGGCGGCCTGAGGCAGTGTCGCCGGCCAACTCGAACATCTCTGCGACGTGAGCCCGGTATGCCTTGCGGAACTTGAACCACTTCACGTCGCCCAGGAGATAGAAGTCGCGATCGGGAAGGCCCAGGCCGTTCTGGTCCAACTCCGCGATCACCTGAGTGGCGTCTTTGAAATCCTGGCTGGAATGCAAATCGAACAACGGGTTGTCGTAAACCATCCGCGCCATGAGCGCCAGCAACTCCGGCTTCGACTAGCGCTCCCGCAATGCGCTCCAGATCAGCCCGCAGGGGCTTGATCCCTGCCGCTTCCACTGCCTTTTCGTCCATGCAGGCGGCGTAGTAGTCGCCGATTTTTTGGGTTACGGCATCGCGGGTGGGAGACGGTTTGGCCACGTTCTCCAATATGCCCCGCAGCAGCAGCAGGTTCTGCTCTTGCAGCTTCGAGGAAACTCCCCAACTGGTCTGGTCCGGCGGGATGGGATTGTTCTTCAGCCACCCGCCGCAGGAGTACGTATAAAAATCCGTGCAGGGATCGACGCTGGTGTCCATCGAGCTGACATCCAGCACGGACTTGCGCGCAGCGGGCGCATTCTGCGCCAAAACACCTGCCGACAGAATTACGAATAACAGAACCAGCCGGGCAGGCTTGATCCAAAAAGCCATCCAATCATCTTAGTGGAGAATTTTGAGTGAGCCGAAGCATAGCGAAAATCCAAGGTAACTTCTCTGTACGTAGAAATCAGAGCTGGTAATTCTCAGTCCCAATGCTTGGTTTTCGGCCAGATTTCCTGCAAATTCCATTTGAACCCGCGGCAGTGATAGATAGGCTTCCACTCGTCGGGCCGTGAGAGCGGATGGTTCGTATTGCCAACGATCGAGTAGCTGGTGCACTTAGTCTGCATGTTGCGCTCGTAGCCCTCGCCCAGGACGATGAGGCTCTCGCCGGTGTATTGGCGCGGTCCCCAGATCCAATAGTTCTGGTGGTTCCCAATCGATTTCGGGAGTCCATACCGGGGTCCAAAGAAATCGATGGCGCCGCCGTCGCCGTAGTTGTTGGCGAAGATCGCAGTCTTTCTCTGTTCTTCCGGCGAAAGCGTGTGATAGTACTCCGCCACGCGTTGCGCCATGTCCTGCCAGCCAAACATGTCGGCATAGATTTGCGGCAGCACCCCTTGCGGCTGATGTTCGAACTTCTGCTGCTCGACTCCCATCTTGTGTTCGTAGGCAAGAAAAGCGGGGACGCTCAGAATCGGCAGGATGGTCGGAGCATAGATGCCGCTGACGGCGACAATTCCCAGCGCCAGGGCTGGCTTGGCCCATACCCAGAGGCGGCGCTGGGTCGCGCTCTCGATCCACACCGCTCCAGCGGCAAACATCATGGGGTACACGGGCGCGACATAGTACATCTTGCCGTGAAGCGCGATCATCTCCCCGAGGAAAATCAGGTAAGCCCATCCCAGAGCACGAAACATTCGCCCTTGCTTCGAGAAGAAAAACAGGAGCGCCAAAGGGACGAGAATCGCAGCGACATAGCCGAGCATCTCGGCCTGTGCTTTGAGATAGGCGAGCGGCGGCAGCACGATGTCGCGTCCATGCGCGCGGACGTTATGCATCAGTTGAAGAAACGGAAACTGATGGCTCCATTGCCAAAGGAAATTGGGCAGCACTATCAGAATTGCCAGGACGCCGCCCAGCCAGAACCAACGCTGACGGAGGCTTTGCCGTAGCGGCGTCAGCAGGGTGCCGGCGAAAAGTCCGCTGAGCCAGAACACGACGCCATACTTGTTCAGTATCGTAATTCCGGCGAGCGCGCCTACCACAAGCCAAAGACGCTCCTGCTGAGTCTGAGCGATGCGCACGGCCAGATAAGCAATCGCCGTCCAGAGCAATGGGTCAAATGCATTCATCGTGAACAAATGCGAAAGCGCAAGCGACACCGGCGCCATCAAGGCCGCGAGCGAAGCCAGGAACATCGCCCAGCGGCGGCCTCCGAGCTGGCGGGCCAGCAGTCCGGCCAGAACGATGGTGGCTGCGCCGGCGAGAGCAGGCAACAGCCGCAGCGCCCAGATCGACGTGCCGATGGTGTGCTGAAGCAGCCACGCGATCCAGGCGATCAGCGGCGGCTGATCGACATATCCCCACGCCGGATGCTCACCGCATGCGAGGTAGTAAAGCTCGTCGCGAAAGTACCCGTAATTCGGTCCGGCAATGAAGTAGAGAATGATTCGTACGAAGGCGACCGAAAGAATGATGGCTGTCCCCGAGGCGAAAGGTGACCGCTTGCGATCCTGTTTGGAGATGACGGCCAGTGGCGTGTCCGCAGTCATGACAGTAGCTACAAATTTTACAGAGAAATGTTCCTAAAGGCCGGAGCATAGGACCACGGGGGAGAGACAGAGGCCACAGAGGAACACAGATAGTCCGTTCTTAAGTTTTTGTCCCCTGTGCTTATGATCGCCAGCAAGTAATTAACGTTTCGCCGCATAAGCCATCCTTACCAGAGTCCGCTCCGAAAACGGAACGTAGAGAAGCAAAGCCGTCGCAGCAAACGCGCCTCCGAACCCGAGCTTCTGTACGAGCAGAAACGGCGCTACCGCCCAGAGCTGGTCGAGTACGAGAACGAATAGAAACATGCGCAGGAACTTCTGGCCCAGACGCTGATAGTCAAACGCCACTGCCGAGAGCAGATAGCAGCGAAGCGGAATCCCCGTTCCCGCCGTAACCAATACCGCAGCAACAATGGCAAACGAACCCCAGCCGGGGAGGAAACTTCCGGCAATCGCATCGACTGCCTGAAGACGGAAGAGTGCGACCACATAAAAGATGAGATACATCACCTGGATCACCCCGAACAGCCCGCGAGTCAGCTCGCGGCGGGGAAGCGGGACATGCAGCTCCGGATCGATTAATTCCCCGGCAGTTGGGTGAGCTTCCTCCGGCGCGGAGGATTGCGTCATCAGGGGCGCTTCTGCCGGTTGCACCGGCGCCAGGAACCGGTAGCCGCGCCGTGCAACTGTCTCGACGAATCGCGGGCTGGCGGCAGAGTCGCCCAGAGCCTCCCGCACCTTATTGATGGCGGTGTTCAAGCCGTGATCGAAATCTACAAAAGTATCGGCCGGCCATAGTTTCTGGCGAACTTCTTCTCGTGTAATTAGGTCGCCGGGCCGTTCCAGCAAAAGCGCCAGCATTTGAAAGGGTTGTTCCTGCAGGCGAATGCGGCGGCCACTTTTGCGCAACTCCCCCGACGCCAGGTCAGCCTCAAATACCCCGAAGCGGATCACTCGCCCGGCGGGACTGGCGTGCGGCGTGGGCATAAGAGAGGCGTAGTTTAGCATCCCCTCTCAAGCTAGAAACGAGCACCCGATACCATCCTCGCCCGGTCAGGCTTTAGCACTGTCCGCTGATATATCATCGATGCGCCGAGCCGAATACGAAGACCGAGCGGCGCGGCCTTCGGATCTCACATGAAAATCGCCAGACCTTCTTATCCCGCTCAGGTTCTGCTTGTACTCTCGCTACTCTGCCTTTCGATCTCTCCTTCGCAGGTGTGGGCAGGGAAAAGCCAGCATCTGCTGTATGTTGCCAGTCCGGGAGTTCGCGATTACGTACAGTATGGTGGCGTCGGCATCCTGGTATTCGACATTGACCATGGATACAAATTTGTGCGGCGCATTCCAACCTGGGAGGTGGCGGACGGCGAGAAGGCCGAGAACGTCAAGGGGATCGCCGCCAGCGCCGCCACCGGCGCGGTGTATGTGTCCGAACTCGGCCGAGTGATCGCCATCGATGCGGTCACCGGCAAAACGCTGTGGGACAAGCCTTATCAAGGCGGATGTGACCGGCTGGCAATCTCGCCCGATGGCAAGTTGTTGTACGTCCCACAATTCGAGGGACCGTCATGGCACGTGGTGGATGCGGCGACGGGTGACGTGATCGCAACCATCGAGACCGGCTCCGGCTCGCACAATACCATCTACTCCGCCGATGGCGCGCACGTTTACCTGGCTGGCCTGAAGTCTCCGGTACTTTCTGTGGTGGATGCCAAAGCGCAGAAGGTCGTAAGCACAGTGGGACCGTTCAGCAATTCCATCCGGCCGTTCACCATCAACGGACGCAACACGCTGGTTTTCGTCAACGTCAACGGTTTGCTGGGCTTCGAAGTAGGAGATTTGCAAACCGGCAAGAAGCTCTATCGGGTCGAGGTCGAGGGGTATAGGCAGGGCCCGGTCAAACTTCATGGCTGCCCCAGTCACGGAATTGCTCTGACCCCCGACGAGAAGGAACTATGGGTCGCTGACTGCGCGAACCAGGCGATTCACGTGTTCGACGCCACTGTGATGCCGCCCAAGCAGCTAACCAGCATCAAGGTGCGCGACTGCATCGGCTGGATCAGCTTCAGTATGGACGGCCGCTTCGCTTATGCTGCGACCGGCGAGATCATCGACGCGAAGAGCAAGAAAATCGTAGCCGCGCTGCAGGACGAAACCGGGCGCGCGGTTGAGAGCGAAAAGTTGCTCGACCTGATGATCGTGAACGGCAAAGTAGTTCGCGCCGGCAATCAATTCGGTATCGGCACAAAATAACCGCGGCAATGTGGAGCGGGCGCCCGCGCCCGCGAAAAGCCAGTGCTCTCCTGGGTCTCGGCGCTACAATATTCGCGGTGCCGGCCCCCGCCCCAAAACGCCATCCTGAGGAGCCTCGTCCCGCGACGCCACGCATCCTCACATTGGAAGCCACAGGAGTCCTCATCATCGCGGTGCTGGTTCTTATCCTCACCGTCGCGCGCTACTGGCATCACATTCCGTGGGGCGCGCGCTGACCGTGCCTTCCGAGCCGCTGCTGGTTGTCGTGCTTGGCCCCACCGGATGCGGGAAGACTGCGCTTTCGCTTGTCCTCGCTGAGCGTTTCGGCGGTGAAATCGTCAACTGCGATTCCGTCGCCATGTACCGCGAGTTCGAGATCGGCACGGCCAAGCCCACAGCCCTGGAGCGCGAACGTGCTCCGCATCATCTTTTCGATTTTGTCGATCCCACCGGAGTCATGACAGCCGGTGAGTATGCCCGCCAGGCTCGCTTGCTTCTCGCCGAAATCAAGGCGCGTGGGCGCTTGCCTATCATCGTCGGAGGAACCGGTCTATATCTCCGCGCGCTGCTGGAAGGCTTGTTCCCCGGCCCCAGCCGCTCGGAGGAATTGCGCGAGCGCCTGCGCGAGCGCGCCGCGAACAAAGGTTCAGGCCACTTGCACCGCGTGCTGCGCCGTCTCGATCCTGCCGCCGCATCCAGAATCCACGGCAACGACACGCCCAAACTCATCCGCGCCATCGAAGTGTGCCTGGCCTCCCGCCAGCCGATGACGGAAATGTGGACGCAAGGCCGCGAACCGCTGCAAGGATTTCGCATCCTGCGCCTCGGCCTGAATCCCGAGCGCGAGGCACTCTACGCTAGCTTGAACCGTCGCGCTCAAACCATGTTCGACGCGGGCCTGGTGGAAGAGACCAAACTTCTGTTGGGCAAGTACGGCGAAAAGGCAAGCCCGCTAAGTTCGTTGGGCTACAGACAAGCTGTTCAATTTTTGCGCGGCGAGTTCGACTGCCCTACGGCGCTGGCCGCGGTTCAGCAGGCTCACCGCAACTATGCCAAGCGACAGATGACTTGGTTTCGCCGCGAACCGCGGGTCATTTGGTTGGAAGGCTTCGGCAACGAAGATCGTATCGAGAACGCAGCCATTGAAAACGTGCAACGCTTGCTGAAAGATGTTTGAAACCGTGACACACCTTTTACATCCCCCTGACAACCGCTTTCCGGCCACCGACTAGTCTCAAAATCGTAGGGCCCCCGCAGCACTCGTCTCCAAAGGAAAGACCCCCGTCGCCTTTTTTCCATTCGACGAGTGGTAGCAGCAACTCCATGTGTGGGATCTCGCGATTCGTTAGTTACTTGGCTCGATAGAGTCAAAAACAGGCTCTTGCCCGCCACCAAGGGCATCGGGGCCAGACAGCGTGGGCCGCTCCGGGAAAGTGCGGCCCACGATGCTGGTTTAGTCCGCGCGCCGGCTCTGCTATCGTCTCTTCATGTCCCGGCGCATCGTTCTTCTACTGTTGTTGTGCTCTGCCGCAGCTTTCCCCAAAGAGAAATATCAACGCCCCGGTCCCATCCATCTCGACCACTCGGGAGAAAAATGGGCCGAGAAGACTCTGCGCCATCTTTCGCTCGAAGAAAAAATCGGCCAGCTTTTCATGATTTGGGTACGAGTCCAGTTTCTGAATCTCGACAGCCCCGAGTACTTGCAGCTCCGCGATACCATGCTCAAATACCACGTCGGCTCGTTCGCCATGACGGTGCCCTACGATCCTCCGTTCCTCCACCGCAATCAGCCCTACGAAGCCGCCGAGTTGCTCAATCACCTGCAGCAGGAATCCAGGCTGCCTCTGCTCATCGCAGCCGACTTCGAGCGCGGTGTGCCTATGCGCCTGTACGGCGCAACTGAGTTTCCTCATGCCATGGCTTTTGGGGCCACGGGCAAACTGGACTACGCCGAGGCTTCCGGCCGCATCACCGCCCAGGAAGCCCGCGCCATCGGAGTGCACTGGAATTTCTTTCCCGACGCTGATGTCAACTCCAACCCCGCCAATCCGATCATCAACACGCGCTCCTTCGGCGAAGATCCTCAGCAAGTGGGAGATTTTGTCGGTGCGTACATTCGCGGCGCGCACGCCAACGGCATGCTAACGACGGCGAAGCATTTTCCTGGCCACGGCGATACCGCAACCGACTCCCACTTAAGCGTGGCTGAGGTGACCGGCGACCAAGCGCGTCTGAACGCAGTCGAGCTTGCGCCCTTCCGCCAGGCCATCGCAGCCGGCGTAGATGCGGTGATGGTCGCGCACGTCACCGCGCCTGCTCTCGAACCCGATCCCAACCGCGTGGCCACTACCTCCAAGGCAATCGTGACCGGCCTGCTCAAGAAGCAGCTCGGTTTCCAGGGAATCGTGGTCACCGACGCGCTGGACATGGCGGGCCTTACGCGCCTCTATGCCGCTAATGTCGGGCGCGCCGCAGTCGACGCATTCAAAGCCGGCAGCGATCTGCTGATTATTCCCGCCGATCTGGACGCGTCTTACAAAGCCATGGTTGAGGCCGTGCGCAGCGGAGAAATCCCACAGGATCAGCTCAACGCATCCGTGCTTAAGATACTGAAAGCAAAAGCCTCCCTCGGCCTTGAGCAGGCGCGGTTAGTGGACGTCGACAAGCTGTCCGCCCTGGTCGGCAAGCCCGAAAACCTGGCCCTGGGCCAGCAAATAGCCGACGACGCCGTCACCCTGGTTCGTGACAACGGGAAGCTGCTGCCGCTGAAACATTCGGGAACTGTTGTGGCAGGCCTTCCGTATCAGAAAGTGGAGGAAGTGCATAACCACTTGGTCGCCGTTGTTTTTTCAGAAGACGTGCGCACCGAGGCTGGCCGTGTATTGGAGCGCCAGATTCGCGTCCGGGTCCCGGATGCAGATGTGATTTACGTGGATCCGCGCATCGCCACCGCGCTGTCGGATGAAGTCTTGGGAGCTGTGGACCAGGCACAGGCAGTCGTGGCTGCCGTGTATGTTATCCCCACCGCTGGGAAGGCGATCCAGGGAAGTAAAGGTTTGACGAACTCTGTCGGGTTGGCCGATGCTAGCGGTGCGCTCCTGCAGAAGATTTTGGATCACGCGGCGGAAAAGACAGTCGTTCTGGCCATGGGGAATCCGTACTTGGCGCAGGATTTCCCCGCAGTGCAAAATTACATTTGTACATTTTCCAACGCCACAGTTTCGGAAGTAAGCGCGGCCAAGGCGATATTCGGTGAGATTGCGATACGCGGGCATCTGCCGGTAACCATTCCGAACATCGCCCAACGCGGTTTCGGAATCGAGCGAAAGCCGGTTTTCAATGAAGGGACTCGACATGAACATGCCGAAATTCACTGAGCTGCGCTATGTGTTTGCCGTGGTAGCTCTCCTCCTGGCTGCTGCTCTGGTGAGCGCACAAGCGCCGAGCAAAAAGGACAACGACAACATTGAAGTAAAGAGTCCTCTCGGAGAGCTGCACATGGGCACCGACCCCCATGTCCGCGATCTTGGGTTACCGGTTTACCCAGGAGCGCAGCTTCGAGAGCACGACCAAAACAAGGACAACGCCAACCTCAGCATTTTGACCTATGCCTTCGGAATGAAGCTGCTGGTGATGAACCACGACTCCGCCGATTCCACCAGCAAACTCGTTGCCTACTATCGTGAAAAAATGAAGATGTACGGCAAGGTAGTCGAATGCCACATTACGACGGGCGGCGATGTCAACTTAAACGACCACGGCAAGCAGGATAGCGGTGGATCCAAAGACCTCAAGTGCGACGGCGACAACTCAGGCGGGGCGGTAGAGCTAAAGGCCGGCACGGAAGATGACCAGCACATCGTGGAGATCGAACCCGCAGAGACGGGGAAAGGATCGGCCTTTACGCTTATTTACCTCCGCCAGCGCGGCAAGCAAACCGATATTTGAAGAGGTGCTGAAGTGACAAATCTCGACATCTGTATCGCAAGGGTTCGGCGGATTGACTCTCGCTGGTTTCTGGTCTCGGCTGCGCTCTTGCTGCTGCCCGCATGCAGCGTCAACGTCAAGAAGGACGAAAACGGCGGGGACAAGAAAGTGGACATCGAGACTCCCTTCGGCGGAATTCACGTCGACAAGGCCGCAGACGTCCGCGACACCGGTCTGGATGTGTATCCCGGGGCGCGGGTCAAGCAGAAAGACGAGCCCCGCCAGGAAAAAAGCGCCAACGTGACACTGTCCGGCATGGGCTACGGCCTTAAAGTCGTTGCCGTCGAATACGAATCCGACGACGCGCCTGCAAAAATCATCGCTTTCTACAAGAACCAGTTAAAGAAGTTCGGCAGCGTGCTCGAATGCCACACCAGTGGACACAGCGCCAGCTACCATCGCGACCACTGGAATGGCGCGGACGACGACCGGCCGCTCTCCTGTGGAGACGAAGATTCCGGGAAGACGATCGAGCTAAAGGTAGGCACGGAGAACAATCAGCACGTGGTCTCTATCGAGCCGCAAGACAAAGGGTCTGATTTCGCCCTGGTCTATGTGCGCGCCCACGGCAAAGACACGATCTAAGCGTAGCGCCGGCGTCCCGCCGGCCCGAAGGCGGGCGATAGCCCGCAGAGCAAGGGACTCCGCAGTCAGATCGAGCTTTGCGCCAACCCCGCGCCGGCGAGACGCCGGCGCTACGTTCCTTGCCTCAGTCGCCAGCCTGGGATACCTTGAAACCCGGTGGAGCACTCCTGTTATCAATGCGGAGCGGCAGTCGAAGACGGCACCGCTTTCTGCCCGCAATGCCGCGCGCCCCAGATCCGCGTAGCCCTGGCCAGTGTAGCGGCGGAGACACCCGTCGCCCACGACGCCGAGGTCCTGGCGCCGTCCCCCGCTGCTAGCCTCCCGCAGTCGACCGCTATCGTCTGGCGGCACGCCTTCGCCTCCGCCATGTTGTCGGTCCTACTCGCCGGCACCCTCACCGCGCTAACCGGGGGAACACCGGGACTAGGCATGGTGGTCGCCGGCGCCTTATCGATAGTTCTATATCGCCGTTACCAGCCGGACGTCCATCTCACCGCCGGGATCGGAGCGAAGCTTGGCGCTTTTACGGGAGTCTTGGGCTCGGGCGCTATGCTGGCCGCCCTCGCCGTGGCTACCGGCATCTTCCACGCCGGGGGACGTCTTCACCAGGCATTCATGGAGGCGGTTCAACAATACATAGCTCGCAGTCCTGACCAGCAGAAAGAACAGGTCCTCGAAATTCTGAAGACCTCCGACGGCTTTGCCCTCATGCTGACGCTAGGCTTAATCGTCACGTGCATCGCTTGCGTGGTTTTTTCCAGCGCCGGAGGCGCCCTGACTGCGGTTTTGCTCCGCCACAAGCGGAGGCCGTAAGTCCGGGTGGAGCAGCGCCCAAATAACTTGGGACAAAGGTCGGCTTCGCAGCTGATTTTTGGGTGGCGCAACGGTTCACCGCTGCGATATCGGCCTCATTTTCGACAAGCCGGCGTCCAGCCTGGGCAACTGACGATCACGCCCCTCCGCCTTGCCCCGCGCCGCCTCCTCCGCGTATGATTCAGCGTTCATGGCTCACAAACCCTCTCCCCGTCAGCCCGACCTGCGCGAGAAATCGCAACTGATGTCGGAATCCGAAATCGAGCGCACCCTGGTGCGGCTCGCCCATGAAATCATGGAGAAGAACAACGGCTCGAAAGACTTGGGCTTAGTGGGGGTGAAGCGGCGCGGCGTGCCTCTCGCGCAGAGGCTGGCAAAGCTCATCCAGCGCATCGAGAAGAGTCCCGTCCCGGTCGGAACGCTGGATATCACCCTGTATCGCGACGACCTCTCTACCGTGGGTCCCAAGCCGGTAGTGCAAAAAACCGATGTCGGGATTCCCATCACGGACCAGAATGTCATCCTCGTCGACGATGTGTTATATACCGGCCGCACCGTCCGCGCCGCCATGGACGCCCTGTTCCGCCAGGGGCGCCCCAAGAAGGTACAGCTTTGCGTTCTTATCGATCGCGGTCACCGCGAAATCCCTGTGGAAGCCACCTTTGTGGGACGCAAAGTGCAAACCACGGACGTCGAGATCATCAAGGTACAGCTGCGCGAAGTAGACGACGTGGACAAAGTCCTGGTCGTAGAGAGGAACAACTAAACCAGCCGTATTTCAGCCCGGGCGCGGACAGCGGAGAGCCCCGGTTTTGGGTGGAGCAGGGCCTTTGGCCCTGCGTTAGGTACCCTGAAATACATTCAGGCTTTAGCCGCTGAGGTGACGCCGCTTCGGCAGGCGCTTTTTCCGCACTGGAACTGGCGTACAAATGTAACAAGCGCGCAGGGGCGGCGCGCATCATCTCTGGCCACGAAGTTGATCCTCCAGAAATGTCTTCAAGCCGCACACAACCCGTGACCACGATGTCCGGGATGAGAACAAAGCCGCACCGCGGCTCTCTGCTCGGCATCGAGCACGTCCAGTCGGCCGAAATCCTCGCCCTGCTGAAGCTGGCCCGGCGCATGAATCCGCTCAAGCCTCGTCCGCTGCTTCGTGGCAAGCGAGTGCTTCTTCTTTTCTACGAAGCCTCCACCCGGACGCGCAGCTCTTTTGAGATCGCCGCCAAATCGATGGGTGCGATGACTACGCTCGTGCTCTCCAGCGGATCGAGCATCGAGAAGGGCGAGTCGCTGCTCGATACCGCATACACCTTGCGCGCGGTAGGCGCCGATGTCATCGTGATCCGCCATCCTCGCGCCGGCGCGCCGCACTTGATGGCTGCGCACCTGGATATTCCCGTCATCAACGCCGGCGACGGCATGCACGAGCACCCCACGCAGGCCCTGCTCGACGCATATACGATCCTGCGGCACAAAAAAACTCTAAAGGGATTGCAAGTAGCCATCGTCGGCGACATCTACCACAGCCGGGTCGCGCGCTCGGCGGTGCACTTGCTCAGCAAGTTCGGAGCGAAGATCACGCTTTGCGGCCCCCCGGAGTTGCTGCCAGATCTCGCCACCACGCTCGCCCCCGGTCTGCACCTCAGCCGCACCGCAGACGAAGCCGTGCATGGCGCCGATGTGGTCATGGTGTTGCGCGTCCAAAAGGAGCGCCTGGCCGGTCAGAAAATCAGTCTGCAGGACTACATCGCGCGATACCAGATGACCCTGGCGCGGCTGAAGCTGGCCAAGAAAGATGCGCTGTTAATGCATCCCGGCCCAATCATCCGCGGTCTGGAACTCACTTGGGAAGTAGCGGATTGTCCGCAGTCGGTAATTGTGGAGGAAGTACGAAACGGAGTGCCGATGCGCATGGCAATTCTGGCCAAGGCTTTAGGGAAGGCAAGATAAGTCAGTTCACCACGGAGGCACGGAGACACAGAGAAAGGCAATTGAGGTTCTTGGTTTTCTCCGTGTCTCAGTGCCTCCGTGGTAAAAGCGTTGTTTGAAAGCATAACGTGAGCCCTAGAAAAGAAAATCAAAGCCTGCTGATCAAAGGCGGGCGCCTGATCGACCCGGCGGCGAAGGTTGACGCGCCGATGGATGTCCTTCTGCGCGATGGGCGCGTCGCCGAGGTGGCGCCTCCCAACCAGGTCCGGGGAACGGCTGCCGAGAAGTTCGATGCTCGCGGCCTGATCGTCGCGCCCGGCTTTATCGATCTTCACGTTCACCTGCGCGAGCCGGGACAAAGCTACAAAGAATCCATCGCCACCGGCACCGCTGCCGCAGCGGCGGGGGGATTCACTTCCGTCTGCTGTATGCCGAACACGCAGCCGGTCGTGGACTCTACCGAGTGGGTAGCATGGATTTTGCAGCCCGAGCACGGCGCCGTGGTGAACGTTTTCCCCATCGCCGCCGCAACCAAGGCTAGCAAAGGCGCGAGCCTCACCGACTTCCGGGCATTGTTGCGCGCAGGCGCAGTCGCGGTGACTGACGATGGCAAACCCATCCTGGGCGACACCATAATGCGCGATGCGCTGCGCCTGGCCTCTGAAGTCAACCTGCCTATCATCCAGCACGCGGAGGATACGCGGGTAACCGAAGGCGGCTCGATGAACGACGGCCCCACGGCCTTCCGGTTGGGGCTGCGCGGCATGAAGGCTATAGCCGAGGGATCCATCGTCGAACGCGACGTCCAGCTTGCGCAGCAGTTCACCGGCGCTCGACTGCACGTGGCACATCTCTCCACGGCAGACGCGCTCAAGGCCGTCCGGCGAGGCAAGCGTAGCAAGGTGCACGTGACCTGCGAAGTCACGCCGCATCACTTTACGCTCACCGATGCCGACGTTCACGATTACGACACGAACTTCAAGATGAATCCGCCGCTGCGCTCGAGCGCGGACATCGAGGCGATCCTGGTCGCGCTGGCCGACGGCACCGTGGACGCTATCGCCACCGACCATGCACCCCATGCCATGCACGAGAAGTGCATCGAGTTTGAGCGGGCAGCATTTGGCATCACCGGCCTCGAAACCGCGGTGGGCCTGGCGGTCACACGCCTGCATCGCAACCATAAAATCCCGTTGACGCGGATCGTCGAACTCTTCACGGCAGGGCCGGCGCGCGTGGTCGATCTGCGCGGGCGCGGAACTTTGGTACGCGGGAGTCATGCAGACGTTACGATCCTTGATCCCAAAAAGCGCTGGACGTTTGAAGCGGCCAAGTCTCGCTCCCGATCGCACAATACGCCCTTTGATGGCTGGCAGCTCACTGGAAAAGTTGTGGCGACCATCGTGAGCGGGCGGATCGCGTACCGGGCGGACTAGCTCTGCAATATGGAGAAGTGTTCCGTGCGGAACACTTTGTTGCCGTAAGTGCAATGCTTTCTGCATTTCCTGTTTTGGGAGTAGTCTCAAAATGCGATGGCCAGCCTATGCTCTCGCGATTCTTCTGATAGCGTTCTCCGCCGCTGCCGAAACAACGATCCCGCCATTTCCCCCAGGTTCTATAACTCCGTCGGTCGCGTGCCGCGACGATCCATCGCAGACCTATGCGCTTTACCTGCCATCGACTTTTGCGCTGAATCGCCGCTGGCCGATCATTTATGTTTTCGATCCTGCGGCGCGAGGACAACTTGCGACTGAGGCAGTTAAGGCTGCGGCTGAGAAGTACGGCTACATTATCGCCGCCTCGAACAATTCCAGAAACGGGTCGGCCGGCGGATCGCAACAGGCCGCAGATGCGATCTGGCGAGACACGCAGCTGAGGCTTCCCATCGACGAACATCGCCGCTATTTCGCCGGAATGTCGGGCGGGGCGCGGGTTGCGTCGCAGCTGGCGCTGGCTTGCCATGGTTGCGCGGCGGGAGTGATTGCCAACGCGGCTGGATTCCCGGTCGGCGTGTCTCCCCCGCGCAGTATGGGTTTTGCTTACTTTGGCGCGGTCGGCAATGCGGACTTCAACTACCCCGAGTTTGCGGAGCTGCGGCGAAAGCTGCACGACGCCGGCGTTCGGTATCGGATTCGGGTCTTTGAAGGGCGGCATGGCTGGGCGCCGTCCGAAGTGTGGATGGAAGCGCTGAACTGGATGGACCTGCAGGCAATGATTGCGGGCACGTTGCCGCGGGATCAAAGCCGCATTCAGCATGATCTGGAGGATGATCTCGCACGCGCTAAGGAGCTTCGCGCTGCGAGCAACCCTCTGGAAGCCTTTCGTGAATATGAGGCGGTGATACGGGATTTCAGCGGCTTGGTGGACGTGACCTCGGCCAAGGCCCAGCTCGACGAATTGCGAAAAAGCAAAGCCTTGAAAGCTGCAGAGAAAGAGGAAAGCCGGGCGATAAACCGGCAAAATGAGCAGAGCGGATGGCCATCGCTGCAAATGCAGGCCATCGGGGCCGGCAACCTGAGTTCCTCAGACTTCATGGCGCTGAAAGGCAAAATCGCCGCGCTGAAGAAGCAAGCAGCGGAGTCTGTAGTGAGCACGCGCGTCCTAGGGCAGCTCGTGGTGCAGGCATTCGAATCCGGCCAGAGCAGCCTGGAACAGAAAAACTACAGTGCGGCATTGCTCTATTTTGATTTGTTTGTGGCCGGGGCTGAGAACGCCGCCTGGGGACATTATCAGAGGGCGCGGGTCTACGCGTTGAAGGCCGATGAGAAGAACATGCTGAAGGAGTTGGGGCTGGCGAGTGGAGTACACGATGTTTCTGCGCTCGATGCGGCGGAGTTCAAGGCATATCGTGAGAAGGCGGAGTTTCAGGAAGTGGTGAAGGAGTGGAAGAGTAAGTGAGCGCCGTCTCCCTTGGGGACTCCTAGGCGTTCGCGCTTTGTTCCCGGGACGTGAATCCCAGGTCGTAAGGGCGGCAGGAATGAATCCCGCAGGGATGGCACTCAGTCAAGTATTCATTCATTGACAAGAGTATGGTTTTTGATAGCGTTGTACTCCCATGAACCGAAGCCAGCAACCTGCGTTGACAGCCTTCGCCATCGGTATGATCGGCCTTGGCATCCTCGGTCTGGTCTACGGTGATTTCGCACTGGTATGGCAGCCCGTCGCCCCGTGGATTCCGGGCCGGACGGCTCTCGCCTATGGTGCCGGCATCATCATGCTACTCGGCGGGGTTGGACTGTTATTGAGAAACACTGTGGCGTGGTCGGTTCGCATCCTGTTCCCATATCTTATCGTGTGGCTCCTGCTGAAGGTGCCTGCTCTGCTGGCGGCGCCGCAGATGGAAGCGGTTTGGCTGGGCTTTGGCGAACTGGCGGTGCTCATGGCGGGAGGATGGGTTTTGTTCGCCACGCAGGCCGAGTTACGAGAGGGATCGCCACTGTCATTCGCTACGGGCGAGAGAGGCATCCGCCTGGCACGGATACTCTTTGCGGTTTCTCTCCTGCCGATCGGACTCTCACATATCGTGTACGTGAAGGCGACTGTCGATCTGGTGCCGGCGTGGCTTCCTTATCGCGTAGGCTGGGCCTACCTGACCGGCGCCGGGCATATCGCCTGTGGTCTGGGTGTGCTGTTCTCGATCTTTCCACGCGTGGCTGCGTACATGGAAGCGGGCATGATCGGCCTGTTTACACTGCTGGTTTGGGTGCCTGCGATTCTGGCTGCACCGACTACGCGGCTGCCGTGGACGGCGTTCTTCATCTCATGGGCGATCGGTTCCGCCGCTTGGGTAGTGGCCCAAAATATCGCGCCGAAGCAACCTGCTTAGCTGGACATGCAGAACCGCGATTGCCAGATTCGGCTCTTTTCATGTGGGCAATGCTGCGAGAGACTCCCCACTTAAAGTCCACGCCCGCCCCACCGTACGGATTGAATCATGAGAATCACAATCCCAGCCGGCTGAAGTTGGCGCGATTCTGTCGTTCTCGCTTCGGTACTAATGGGATGACATGAGAGGCGATTCAACGGCGCGGCGCAGCTTCGACGCCGACTTTGTTTCCCTTTCGAAGCGGTAGCTGCCCTGGCGCTGCACGGCGATCGACTCGGCCACTCTCAAGAACGCCCGCGCGGCGTGGGACAGACTGGCCGCCTTGCGATACACCAGGCGCAGCTTGCGGTGCAGGCTCAGCTCGCGCACTGGAATGTGGACGAGGTCGCCTCGCGTCAGTTCGTCTTTGACGCTGATTTCCGGCAGGAAAGCCACGCCGTTTCCCAAAGCCACGAAACTCTTGATCGCCTGCAGCGTGGGCAGTTCGATATCCATGTGCAGCGGCGTTTTGTGGCGCTTGAAGGATTGAATCACTTTCTCGCGGTAGGGCGAGGAGACGATGTGGGCAACGAAAGTCTCGGCGCCGAGTTGCCGGATGCTGATCTGGCGCTCCTTGGCCAGGGAATGGTCGGGCGGGACGACCAGAATCAGTTCATCGAGATACACGAAGATGGAATGCAGTTGCCGTTCCTGGGGATCGTAGCTCAGCACCCCCAGCTCGGAGTTGTGGCGCAGGACGTCATCGGGAATGTGGCTGCCGAGCGAACGGTACACCATGATGCGAATCATGGGGTGCAGGCGCTGGAACTCGGCCAGCACCGGCAGCAGGTACAGCGCAGTGAACTCGTTGGCGGCGATTGCTAGTTTGCCCTGATGCAGGTGTCGCAGCTCGACCAGAGCTTCCTGCGCGTCACTGCGCAGGTTGACCAGGCGTTCGGCGTATTCGCGCAGGACGCGGCCGGCGTCGGTGAGCAGGCCGTCGCGCGAGGAGCGGTCGAGCAGCGGCTCGCCGACTTCCTGCTCCAGCTTGCGGATGGTCTGGCTTACCGCCGACTGGGTGCGATGCAGCTTTTCCGCGGCCCGGGAGAAGCGGCCCTCGCGCGCTACGGTTAGGAATACTTCCAGTTGAGCGAGGTCCATTTTGGCGCTCCTTTGGCGGGGCTATTGCTGAACACTAAAGATCGAAGTCAACGGCAGCGGGCAGGAGTGCCCGCTCCACATCTTCACGACCTATTAGTTTCGCTTATGATGTGGGTGCACCTAATGATAATCGCAATTATTATAAGCTTTGCTTTAAGCCATGCTGCCAAGGTAGCATAGAACCTCGATATTGTAGGAGGCCGCGGGCTATGGAACGAGCGCGAATCACGATTTTCGACACCACTCTGCGAGACGGGGAGCAGTCACCGGGTTGCAGCATGAATGTTGAGGAGAAGCTGCGTCTGGCCCAGCAGCTCGACCGCCTGGGTGTAGACGTGATGGAAGCGGGCTTCCCGATCGCGTCGGACGGAGATTTCGCCGCCGTACAAGGGGTTTCGGCGGCGGTGCGGCGCCCGGTGATTGCCGCTCTCGCTCGCGCCTGCACTCCCGACATCGAGCGCGCCTGGCAGGCCTTGAAGAGTGCGGCGCATCCGCGCATCCACGTTTTCCTGGCAACCTCCGACATTCACTTGAAATACAAGCTCAAGATGTCGCGGCGGCAATGTTTGGAGCAGGCCCGCGACTCGGTGAAGCTGGCCAAGTCGTTTTGTCAGGATGTGGAATTCTCTCCCGAGGACGCTACCCGCACCGACCAAGACTTCCTGTACCAGGTTCTGGAGGCGGTGATTGAAGCGGGCGCGACCACGCTGAATATTCCCGACACGGTTGGCTATAGCATGCCGCAGGAGTTCGGCGAATTAATTCAGGGCATCCGCCAGCGGGTGCGGGGAGTCGAGAAGGTAACGATTTCGGCGCATTGCCACAACGATCTCGGCTTGGCGGTGGCGAACTCGTTGGCCGCGGTTGCGTCCGGCGCGCGGCAGGTGGAATGCACCATCAATGGCATTGGCGAACGCGCCGGGAATGCGTCGCTGGAAGAGATTGTGATGGCCATGCGGGTTCGTCCCGACCGCTATGCGTTCGAGACGGGCGTGGTGAGCGAGCAGCTTTATCCAGCCAGCCAGATGCTCGGCGAGATCACCGAAGTGCCGGTGCAGCCGAACAAAGCGATTATCGGGCGCAACGCATTTGCGCACGAAGCCGGAATCCACCAGGACGGCATGCTCAAGAATCCGCTGACTTACGAAATCATGACTCCGCAGTCGGTGGGAGTGCCCGATTCCAAGCTGGTGCTGGGCAAGCATTCGGGGCGGCATGCCCTGGGTCTGCGCTGCGAGCAGCTCGGCTATCAGTTCGATCGCCGGGAGTTGGATGAGGTCTACCGCCGCTTCGTGGTGCTGGCGGATCAAATTAAGCATGTGGCGGATCATCATTTGCTTGATCTGATCCGTGAGACCCGTGTGGCGACGCGGCATGTTTCGCCGGAGGCGGAGAAAATTGCGGTGGCCGCAGCGGCTGCAGCCGCTGCCGCAGCTACGCCATTTCAGAAACCGTTTCCGGTTGGAGTGCCGGCGGAGTTCAGCGCGGCCAGCCTGCCCTTGCATCCTGCTGCGGACCATCTGGCTGAACAGGAAGACTATTTGTGGGGTGTGTAGCAAGCTGAGTCTGGCGTCGGGAGCGAGTGCCGGTTTGGTATCAGGGCATCGGCTGCGGCCGTGCCGCACTGACAAACGATTTAGTTTTGTCATTTCGAGTGAAGCGAGAAATCTGCTTTCCCTTGGCTCCGGCAAACAGCAGATTCCCCGTCGCTCCGCTCCTCGGAATAACAATTGTTCGACTTTGTCAGCGCCCCCCGGGCACGAGTTTCGCGGGTTCTTGAAGGCGCGCCCTGATACGAATTCATTCGAGACCACAATCAACTGACATGATTCTCAATATCACGGTTTTGCCCGGCGATGGCATTGGGCCGGAAGTCACTGACCAGGCCGTCGGCGTGCTGGACGCTGCAGCGCAGGCCTTCGGCCACACCTTGCATGTGACTCGCAAGGACGTCGGTGGCGCGGCGCTGCTCAGCAGCAAGGATCCCCTTCCCGCCGACACCCTGGCGGCATGTGTTTCCTCCGGAGCCGTTTTGCTGGGCGCGGTAGGCGGACCGTCTTTTGACAGCTTTCCAAGTCACCTGCGCCCCGAACGGGGCCTATTGCGGCTGCGGCGCGAGTTGGGAGTTTTTGCCAATCTGCGGCCGGCGGTATGCTTCGCCGGGCTGGAGGACTGTTCGCCGCTGCGCCCGGAGTTGATTCGCGGTACCGATGTTCTAATCGTGCGCGAACTCCTGGGCGGCCTTTACTTCGGCGAACCGCGCGCAACTACTGGGCTGCCGGGCAATCGCTCGGCGATTGACACCATGAGTTACGGCGAGCCGGAAATCGAACGCATCGCCCATGTAGCTTTTGAGCTGGCTCGCGGCCGCCGCCGCAAAGTTCTCTCGGTCGACAAGGCCAATGTTCTTGATTGTTCCCGCCTCTGGCGGGACGTTGTGACCCGGGTCGCCCTCAGCTACCCCGACGTGAAACTCTCCCACATGTATGTGGATTCAGCAGCTATGGCTCTAGTGGCGCGGCCTGCCGACTTCGACGTTCTGCTGACCGAAAATATGTTCGGCGACATCCTCTCGGATCAGGCGGGAGCGCTGGTGGGTTCGCTGGGAATGTTGGGCTCGGCGAGTATCGGTGGGCCGGTGGGACTCTACGAACCGATCCACGGCTCGGCGCCGGATATTGCCGGCTTGGGCGTGGCCAATCCGCTGGGAGCGATCCTTTCCACCGCGATGCTGCTCCGCTATTCGTTCAAGCTGGAAGCCGAGGCGGTTTGCATCGAGTCGGCCGTGGCCGAGGTCCTGGCTGCTGGGCATCGCACTCGCGATTTCGCGCGATCCGGCCAGCCGGCCCTTAGCACCTCAGAAATGGGGCAAAGAGTCGTTGAGGCCGTTGCGGCGCAGGAGCCCAGGACGGCTCCTCGGGCCGCGAGCTAGAACTCTGGTCTGGTCCAGCCACGAGTTCGCTGGCAGGGCATCCTCCGATACCAAGCGCTCGCATTGTCAAATTTTGTCATTCGCGTTGTCGTCAGGGTCTTGCAACAAATTCCCGTTAACGTTCACGTTCCCTCAGCCGTACCAAGTTTGCATACACAATTAAGATTTCCACAGCTTTTCTTGTTCATTAGTCATTGCATCTTTGTAAAGTGGGACTAGAATTTTGATATCCAAACATTTTCGCGCGCGGGGCAGGACTGATGCTTTCCAAGTGCGCTAACCCGAGTTGCTCGGTTCCGTTCCTCTATTTGCATCGGGGGAGGTTGTTTCGCTGGGAAAACCGGAGCGTCCCCGGGGATGGCGGCCCCAGCTTTGGTGCGGACCCGGAAATAAAGCGCCCTCTCGTACGGGTTGAGTTTTTTTGGCTGTGCGATGACTGCGCGCGAGTAGTAACTCTGGTGAAAAACGGAGTTGGCATCACGGTCCAGCCGCTGGTTCACGCGACCGTGACCACCATGCCGCAACCGGTTCCACTAGCCAGAGCTGCAGCTTTATGAAGACCGCGCCGGGCGCGGCACAGTGTCGTATAGCCCTCTCCAAAAATTCCGGCGGATCTTAGCAGGACGTTTCTTCTCCTTCCATGGGGAAGCGGCTCTAAGCGACTTGGCGCCGCTTCAGCATGGCGAAAAATTCCGCGACGAGTTCTTTATCCCAAAGTCCGCCATTGGCTTCCTGTTGCATGATGACTGCAGCTTGCTCGTGGGTGAACGCGGCCTTGTAGGAGCGCTGGGTGCGCAACGCATCATAGACATCGACCACTTGAAGAATGCGTGGAAGCAGCGGAATTTCTCCCTGCCTGAGTCCGTCGGGATAACCGCTGCCGTCGGAGTGCTCGTGGTGATGGCGGATGATGGGCAGCACCAGGCGCAGCGACTTTAGAGGCTTGCAAATGTTCTCTCCCGTCACCGGATGCCGCTTCATTACCTCCCATTCTTGCGGAGTGAGGTCGGCGCCCTTTCTCAGAATTTCGTCCGGGACGGCGATTTTTCCCAAGTCGTGCAAGTAACCGCCGCGGCGCAGCGCCACCAGCGATTCTTCATCCAGGCCGAGGTGGTGGCCCAGAATTACCGCGTTGCGCGACAGGCGTTCGCAATGACCTTCGGTATAAGAATCGCGGCTCTCGACGCTCAATCCCAGGGTGCAAATCACAGACTCGGCAGTTTCCAGTTCGTCGGTAAATTCCTTGAGCGTAAGCAGCGACTTCACGCGGGCAAAAAGCTCTTCCGCGAAGATGGGTTTGTTGAGGAGATCGTCGGCGCCGGCTTCGATTCCTTTCAGCTTGCTCTCCCGGTCGCTCAGGCCGGTAATCAGGACAAATGGGATCAGCCGGGTTGAGGGGTTGTTCTTGAGCTCACGGCAGAATTCATAGCCCGACTTCCCTGGCATCACCACATCGGACAGGATCAGGTCCGGCAACTCGTAGAGAACTTCGGCCTCAGCCTCGTCCACATCCGGCACCGCAATCACTTCGTAGCCGCGGCTGGAGAGCAGATCGCGCATTACAGCCAGGATTTCCGGATTGTCATCGACTACGAGCACCCGCGGTGTCCGCCGCCGCAGCGAAGAGTCGCCCATGTCTTTGTAAGAATGGAGGCGGGGAGAATCCGTTGCCCGGTTTGTGGGAGAGAAAGCCATGGCCACCAGCATTTCCGGCCGGAGGTAACACCATTCATTCTATCGAAAGCCGAGACGGAGTGAGGGACAAAAACATACGCTTTCTCGCCCTGGCTGGCTATTGACCGTTTTGGTTCCTGCCCGGAATGGCTTGCTGGAAGCGGGTTTTGGGGCCTACGGAAAACCGGTGGAGCGACGGGCGTCCTCACCCGTCGGGGCAGCTCCGTGGTCTGAGGGTCGGGGACGCCCGTCGCTCCATCGCATTAATTCACAGCCCCCTGGAGCGGACTCCATAGATAGCGATTCATTGCCCTTTGAGATGCAGAAATTCCCGCACCACTTCCTTCGCGTCGCGGTGCTGGCCGTCTACCGCGTAGTTCAACCGGCGCATGTCCTCTTCGGTGATTTGGCCAGCAAGTGCGTCGAGAGCCGTCTTCACTTCGGGATGGAGCGCGATCGTCTCCTGGCGAATGATCGGGACGGCCTCATAAGGCGGAAAATAGTGGCGGTCGTCTTCCAGGACAAACAAATCCAGCGCGGGGATTAGGCCGTCGGTGGAGTTACCCGCCACCAAATCCACCTGTTTGTTTTTGAGGGCGCGGGCGAGCAGGCCGAGGTCCATGATTCGCGGCGACTCGGCGAAATGCAGACCGTAGGTGGCAGCCAGTCCCTTGTAGCCATCGGGGCGCTCCATGAACTCATAGCCGAATCCGGCGCGCCACCGCGGTGCGTAGGCGGCGGCTTGGGAGATGGTCTTCAGGCCCAGTTGGCGTGCGTCATCACCGCGGATTTCGATGGCGAAGGTGTTATTGAAACCCAGAGGCGGGCCCACGGCGAGATGAAATCGCCGGGCATATTCGGTAGCGACGCGATTGTAGACGTCTTCCTTGTTACTGGAGGGAGCCTGTTTGAGGATGGCCGTCAGGGCAGTGCCGGTGTATTCGGGGTAGATGTCGATGCGTCCGCCGAGTATGGCTTGATGGCAGATGTAGGTGCCCGCGAGATAGAAGCGGCGCTCAACCGGAAGATGGGTTTTGTTTTCGATCTGCTGCGCGATGATTTCGCCGAGGATAAGTTGTTCGGTGAAGTTCTTGCTGCCGACGACAATGCGATCGGCGCGCGGGGGGCCGCAGGCTGGGACGACTAGGACAATCGTCAGGATGAAAGAAGAGATTCGCATCTTATGGAAGCCGCCCTATTTCAGCGGCTAAAGCTATCGGCGTCCGTGCCAATGTGGCGCCGCCGCCGCCCCGGCGGCTGTCCGAGGCGGGTCCCGTCCGCTTGCACGACCACACTACCGCGGGCTCAACCGTTTCTCCAACCAACCCAGGCTCACATCCGCCAGCAAAGCCAGTGCCGCAGCCGGAATCGCGCCTGCCAGAATCACCTGATTGTTAACCATGGCCAGTCCGCGAAAAATGTATTCACCCAGGCCGCCGGCGCCGATGGCCGCAGCGATGGTTGCCACTCCAACGGAGATCACCGCCGCCACACGCACTCCCGCAATGATCACGCCCATAGCCAGAGGCAGTTCAACCTGCCACAGAAGTTGGCGATCGGTCATCCCCATACCGCGCGCGGCCTCGACCACGGCGCGGTCCACGCCTTTGATGCCGGTATACGTATTGCGGATCAGCGGCAGCAACGCATACAGAGTAAGCGCGAGGATGGCGAGCCGGTCGGCACGTTCACCAATCCACGGCGCGGGCAGCAGGAAGCCGAACAGAGCCAGGCTGGGGATGGTTTGAATGATATTGGCGCCACCCAGTACGGGCTTGTTCAACGCGGGCCAGCGGGTAATAAGAATGCCGAGTGGAATTCCGATCAGCACGGCCAGCACGGTCGAAGCGCCCACCAGCCACAGGTGTTCAAGAGTGAGATCCAAAACTTCGGTGTGGTTTTGAAACATGAATCGCAAAACGTTCATGGGAGACCTCTCATTTCATATTTTCCGCCCCGAAGGCATGTACGTAGTCAGTGACCAGGGGATCGGCCGATCGGGTGAACTCCCCGGCAGGCAGCACGGTCACCAAACGTCCCGCTTCCATCAGCGCGATGCGTGTGCCCACCAGCAGCGCCTCGCGTAAGTCATGGGTGACGAAAACGACCGTCTTACGCATACGCTTTTGTAACGCCACGAATTCGCGTTGCAATTCGGCGCGAGTAATGGGATCGAGGGCGCCGAAGGGTTCGTCCATCAGGAGGATCGGCGGATCGGCTGCCAGGGCGCGGGCCACGCCAACCCTTTGCCGCTGCCCGCCGGAGAGTTCGCGCGGAAAGCGTTTCGCCAGTTGCGGTTCCAGCCCGACCAGGTGCAACAACTCTTCAACCCGTTGCTGTATGCGCTCTCCCGGCCAGTTTTCGATCTGGGGGACCAATCCAATGTTGCGTGCCACGGTGAAGTGGGGGAACAAGCCGACCTCCTGGATTACGTAGCCAATCATGCGGCGAAGGCGAATCACGTCCCACTCCTTGGTGGATCGGCATTCCACGCGAACTTCGCCCGCGCTTGGAGCCAGCAGGTGATTGATGAGCTTGAGAGTCGTGGTTTTGCCCGAGCCGCTGCGGCCGAGCAGCACCAAGGTTTCTCCGGTTTGCACTCCGAGATTCAATTGGCGCAGCAGTTCGTGGCCGCCATCGAGGCGATAGGACACATCACGGAACTCAATGGCGGGCTGGCCGGAGGGGTTCATACCGAGCCAGTATGCCAGAGAATCGGAGCGCATCTGCAATGCGCCCCGCTGCTTTAAGGCATTAACCACGAAGGTCACTAAGGTGCACGAAGGAATGTCATTCCGGTTTCCTTCGTGGAACTTCGTGTCCTTCGCGGTTGACGGGGTAGTCCTGCCATCCCGCCAGTGCATGCGTGCTGTTTCGTATGCTAGCCTGACCGCCTATGGCAGAAAAAGCAGTCGGCAAATCCTTCATAAGCGCGAAGGTCTCGCATTTCACGGAATCGGTGATTCGGGAGATGACGCGGCAAGCGCTGCTGCATGGCGCCGTCAACCTGTCGCAGGGCTTTCCGGATTTTCCGGCGCCGGCCGAGGTCAAACGCGCGGCCCAGGAAGCCATCTCCGCCGATGTCAACCAATATGCGATCACCTGGGGTGCGAAGAATCTGCGGCAGGCGATTGCGCGGCAAATGCAGGAGTGGCAGGGGATTGCGGTCGATCCGGAAAAGGAAGTCACCGTTTGTTGCGGAGCTACCGAGGCGATGATCTCGACGCTGCTGGCGGTGTGCGATGCTGGGGACGAAGTTGTGGTGTTTGAGCCGTTCTATGAAAACTACGGGCCTGACTCGGTTCTTTCGGGGGCGCGGCCGCGGTTCGTCAAATTGCGTCCGCCGCAGTCTGCCAGCGGGGAATGGACCTTCGATGACCAGGAATTGCGGGCGGCGTTTCATCGCGAGACCAAAGCCATCATCGTCAACACGCCAAACAACCCGACTGGCAAGGTATTCGCGCGCACCGAGCTGGAACTGATTCGCGATCTGTGCGTTGAATTCAACGTGCTCGCCATCACGGATGAGATTTACGAGCACATACTTTACGACGGGGCAAAGCATATTTCGGTGGCCGCGCTCGATGGGATGCGCGAGCGGACGGTGACCATCAATAGCTTGTCGAAGACGTTCAGCGTGACCGGCTGGCGCGTGGGCTGGGCTGTGGCGCCGGCCGCGATCACCGATGCGATCCGCAAAGTGCATGATTTTCTGACCGTGGGCGCGCCGGCGCCGCTGCAGGCAGCCGGTGCCGCGGCGCTCGCTCTGCCCGCTGGCTATTACCAAGCCCTGGCCAACGCTTATTGCGCGCGGCGCGACCGTCTGGTGCCCGCCTTGACTGAAGCGGGTTTCCGTTGTTTTCAGCCGCGAGGCTCGTACTACGTGATGACGGATATCAGCGGGTTTGGTTATTCCGATGACTTGGCGTTCGTGCGTCACCTGGTGAAGGAGATAGGCGTGGCAGCTGTGCCAGGATCGAGCTTTTATCGCGATCCGCGGGATGGGGCGCAACAGGTGAGGTTTGCTTTCTGCAAGCGGGATGAGACGCTGGATGAGGCGGCGCGAAGGCTGAGGCGGCTGTAGTCCAATCTATAATTGTCATTTTGCAGTCCCATCCTAATTGTCATTCTGAGGAGCGCAGCGACGAGGAATCTGCTGTCTGCTGGCGCCGGCAGAACAGCAGATTCCTCGCTACGCTCGAAAGGACAAGGCGAGTACAGGCTGGTGCCGGCGTAAACGGAGCTCAGCTTCGCTCACACTTGGACGGGCGAGGCGCCCGTCCCCACATTGCCCGTCCCCACACGACGCCCTCCTCACACTAGCTGATCTCTCCACAGGCTTCTGCGGTATACTGCGCTAAAGTTTCCAATTCTCTCCGGGAAGAGTGCACTCATGTCTGTGAAGATGGATGAAGAGGTATCCGCCCAGGTTCCGGCCGACGATTTCCAGGCGCTGGAAGAGAAGGTTTATCGCACTATTGAGATGTACAAATTGGCGCGGGAGGCGCGCAGCGCGGCGGAACGCGATGCCAAGCGTCTGCGCGAGCAACTTGAAGAGCGCGAGGAAGAAGTCGAAACCATGCGCCGCGAAAATATGCGCCTGCGTAAAGAGCGGGAAGAGATCCGCGGACGGGTGGAGAAGATGCTGGCCCAGATCGAGACCCTCGCCGAGGAACAGGCGGCCAGTTAGCAGATCGATCCCACCCTTTGCGAACAGCGCGAAGGCGAAGCGCCCGCCCCAGCGGCAGGGAGGAGCACCGCCATGGCAACCGCGACCAAGCAGCAGCCTATCAGGGATGCCGGCAATCATAGTGTGCGCGTGGAAATTTTCGATCAAGCCTATAACCTGCGCGGCTCCGATGCCGAGTACGTTCTAAAACTCGCCGAATATGTGGACGCCAAGATGCGAGCCGTGGCGGAGCAGACCAACACGGTGGACACAGCGCGCCTGGCCGTGCTGGCCGCGCTCAACATCGCCGACGAATATCATTTGTTGCGGCGGAACCAGGACGGCGGCACGGTGGATTATTTGAAACGGGCGCAGCACTTGGCGGATGCTCTGGATGAAGTGTTAGAAGACCGGCAGCGCGCGGGATAAGCGGCAAGAAATCCGTCGCTTCCTCTGCGTTCTCTGCGGCTGTTCTCCGCGACCTGTGCGATTTAAGGTTTTTTTCAGCGTCAAACAAAATCTTAAAACGCGGAGATCGCTGAGAACATCCGCAGAGGTCGAAGAGAATACAGTCTCAGCCGACTTTTGTGTGGCCCTCTTTTGTAATCCACGGTTTCTTGTGCCCCCCTTACGAAAGTTGCTGGCAAGCCGATTGCCATCTTTTTCGGCTTCGCCTCTTGCGCATCCTCAGTTCTTTCCCCTAGCATTCAACCTGAAGGCCGGCCTACAGGGTTGGTGATGGCGGGTCACCGATTTTTGAACCAATGCAGAATGAACGGGAGCTCGACTCGAACTAGGATCCGGTGTGCAATGCTCCGCCATGCGGAGATGCCTAAAGGGTCTCGGCGGGCGCCCAACGTCTACCGACGGGTTCATTCTCGGCCCCGTCACACGGCTCAGTGGGTCGGCTTGAAAAATCCAGCCGTTAGCCATTAGCCGTTGGCTTTTAGCTAGCGGCGAACAGCCAACGGCTAAAGGCTAACGGCCAAAAGCCAACGGCCTCTTTCCTGTTAAACTGATCCGCGACAAATCCTCGCTTTCTTGCATCTTATAAATTAGTGTTCCCGCAACTCTTTCATATCGGTCGTTTCTTCCTTCCCACCTACGGGTTACTGGTCGCTTCCGGCGTGCTGCTCGGTCTGTGGATCAGCGTGCGCAACTCGGCGAAGCAGGGGATCAATCCGGACGACGCCTGGAACCTGGGAATCCTGGTCGTGCTGTGCGGCATCATCGGCGCGAAGATTCTCTACATCGTCAACGATTGGAGCACTTACGCTGCGAATCCACGGGAAATCTTTTCCCTGGGCACGCTGCAGGCCGGCGGCGTCTTTTCCGGCGGGCTGATTGGGGCGCTGGCGGCGGCAGCGTGGTACATCCGCAAGCATCACATGCCGGCGCTCGCAACCTGTGACGCATTTGCGCCGGGGCTGGCTCTGGGGCACGCTATTGGGCGCGTCGGATGTTTTGCCGCCGGGTGCTGCTGGGGAAAGCCGACCACTCACTTCTGGGGAATTACTTTCACTAATCCCGTGGCTGCTGAACTGGTAGGAACCCCACTGCATCAGGCGCTGCAACCGACGCAGCTTTTCGAGTCGGCGGTGGAGTTGGCAAATTTCTTTATTCTTACCTGGATGCTCAGCCGGAAGAAGTTTGATGGGCAAGTGTTCGGAGCCTTTCTCATGCTTTACGGCGTGGCGCGCTTCTTCCTCGAATTTATTCGCGACGACCCCGGTCGCGGCTCGGTGTTCGGAGGGCTGATGAGCGGGACGCAACTCATCTCTATCTTCCTCGTCATCGGCGGCGGTGTGATCTGGTGGCTGCGGCCAGAGATGAAGGCAGTTCCGGCGGCGGCCAGGTAGCGTCTGCATTTCCCTACGTAGATTCCAAGCGGAAAAAGAATCACCCTGCTGGCAATGGAGCGACGGGCGTCCCCGCCCGTCAGGGCACAGGTCCGTGGTCTGACGGGCGGGGACACCCGTCGCTTCATTGTGATGTACTGGATGCCGCTCCATGCTCGAACAATTTCCAATCTCGATCTCCGTCGCACCCGAACATGCGGGCAAACGCGTGGACCTATTTTTGACAGGCCAACTCTCGGAAACCAGCCGGGCGCGAGTGCAGCAACTTATCGCCGAGCAGAAAGTACTGGTCAACGATGCGCCTGCCAAAGCTTCCCAGCGTCTGCGAGGAGGAGAAAAGATCGCAATCCTCGGCGCGGTGCAGCTTCCGCCTTTGCGAGCCATTGCAGAGGAGATTCCGCTCGACATCGTCTACGAGGACGACGATCTCGCCGTGGTCAACAAGCCGGCGGGAATGATGGTGCACGCGGGGGCGGGGGCGACTGAAGCCGAACGCAATCGCGGAACCCTGGTGAATGCGCTGTTGCACCGGTTCGGGAAGCTATCGGGCGTCGGAGGAGAGTTGCGGCCGGGCATCGTGCATCGGTTGGACAAAGCCACCAGCGGGCTAATCGTTGTAGCCAAGAACGACGAAAGTCATCGGCGTCTGGCGGCGCAGTTCGCGGGGCGTCAGGTGAAGAAGACTTATATTGCACTGGTTCACGGTTGGATGAAGCGGGACGAAGGGACGATCCGAAGCAGCATCGGCCGCGATCCGGTGCGCCGCACTCGCATGACGACGCTCGCGGAGGGTGGACGGGAAGCCGTCACGCATTATCAAGTGCAAAGAAGGATCGACTCGCCGGCGGGAAAGTTCACATTGCTGGAAGTGCGGATCGACACCGGAAGAACCCATCAGATCCGGGTGCACATGGCTTCGCTGCGGCATCCGGTGGTCGGAGATACGCTTTATGGTGCACCCCGCGAGTTGCCGGGAAAAGACGGGACGGGCATTTCTTTGAAGCGAAATTTTCTCCATGCCGCGGTGCTGAAGTTTCAGCAGCCACGGACCGGCGAGGCGCTGGCGTTTTCGCGGGGGCTACCTCAGGAGTTGGAAGGTTTTCTGGCGGCGATTGAAGCTTAGCGTTCTTGCAACGTCAAGGACAGAGCGATGGAGCGACGGGCGTCCCCGCCCGTCAGACCACGAACCTGTACCCTGACGGGCGAGGACGCCCGTCGTTCCACTGCCACGCAGAATCTTGTGACGAATGATTCTTCCACGGTCACCGCTCCTCCCTTGAAGCTATAATGGTGCCGACAATGAAGTTTCGCGGCGTGATTTTGGTTCTCGGAAGTCTCACTCTGCTGCCGGCGGTAGTCGCCGCGCAGAATTCGGGGACAGAAAATCTGCCATCGACGCCCTCCGCGACTACGGAATCCAAAGCAGCCGCGGCGGCGGCTGGGACGCCGGCTCAACCGCCGGCGGTACAAACTCAGGCTCCGCCTGCCTCAGCTTCGCCCGCTGAACCACCCGCAGCGAGTCCCTCTCAGGAGCAGCCATCTCCGGGCAACGCCGCACCCAGCAACACCGGCTCGCCGCCGTCGCAGGGAGATATTGCTACCACCATTCGTAAGACGGTGAACGAAGTAAATGTGGTGTTCACGGTGACGGATCGTCACGGCCACTATGTGAGGAATCTCAAGAAGGACGACTTCCACGTCCTGGACGATGGACAGCCCCCCGCGGAAATCCGCAGCTTCCACAGCGAGACCGACTTGCCGCTGCTAGTGGGGCTGATGGTGGATGCCAGCAACTCGGTGCGCGACCGTTTCAAGTTTGAGCAGGAGTCGGCTATCGAGTTCCTTAACCAAACGGTACGGCCGAAGTACGACCGGGCTTTCGTCGTGGGCTTCGACGCCACTCCTGAAGTCACGCAGGATTTTACCGACGACACCGAGTTTCTTTCGCGTGGTGTGCGCGCTTTGCGGCCGGGCGGCGGCACTGCCATGTATGACGCGGTATATTTCGCCTGCCGCGACAAGCTCTTGAAGTACGAACAGACCGGCCCAATGCGCAAGGCGCTCATTCTTCTGAGCGATGGCGACGACAATCAAAGCCACGTGAGCCGCGAAGAAGCCATTGAAATGGCGCAGCGCGCCGGAGTGATCATCTATACGATCAGCACGAACGTGACCGGCGGCGGTACCCGCGGCGACAAAGTTCTGGAGCGCATCGCCGATGCCACCGGAGGCCGTGCCTTTTTCCCCTTCCAGATCAGAGATGTGGCCAGCGCATTCGCGGAAATTCAGGACGAGTTGCGCAGCCAGTACGCGCTCTCATACAAGCCGGCCGATTTTCGCGCCGATGGCCGCTATCGTACGATTCAAATTCTGGCCAAGAATCACAAGAACCTGCGAGTTCGCAGCCGCCACGGCTATTACGCTCCAGCGGAATAGGTCCGCAGATCGCCTCTTTGCGATCTTTACGGTTTTGTTTGAACGAGATTGAAAGCCCTCAACTGCGAAGGTCGCAAAGGCAGCGCGCAAAGGTCGCAAAGTAGCCCGCACGAGGTGGCTCTGTCAGTTCATAAGACAATGGAGTTTCGGCCGCATTTCCAAAGAGGCAGGTTTCGTCGGCTCTCGCTCGTGTGAATCAACCCGAGCCTGGCGGCGAGGCGCTGCGACGGATAGTTGTCCTCGGGTATTGTGGCGCTGATGGAACTGACGGCGGGTTGTTGAATGGCCCAATGGAGTACCGCAGCCGAAGCCTCAGTAGCGTATCCCTTCCTCCGGGCGTTCTCGATCAAACCCCATCCAATCTCCACATCGCCATCGGCGCCCGGTGGCCCCTTCAAGTTGATCGATCCCACCACAGTGTTGGAACACCGCTCGACAATGACACGGATGCGCCACGAACGCTGGTTGCTATCCGCCCGCAACGCCGTGAGATGCCACGACAAGTCGGCGCCCAGCTTCTGATTCTCGGGTAGAAACGTGAACCCAATCAGGAGCGAAACGCGCTCCAAGTCGCCAGCGATAAGTCCCTCGATGTCCTCCGGCAGGAGTGCGACGAGGAGCAAGCGTTCAGTCTCGATGTTGGGCGGCCTTTGCATCACGATTGTTGATAACAGGCGTTCTAGCGGACCTTGCCGGCCCGATTCTTGAGCACGACGTTGGAGAGCACCGCCGTATCGGACTTGTCCGGCAGGTGCGAGCAGAAACCGATGCCGGCGTAGAAGGGCCCGTCGATGTGCAGGTGGATGGGCGGGCCGAACTGGTGCATGGGTTCGCCTTCCACGCTGACGAAAAGAGCAAACGAGTCGCCGCGCTTTTCGAGGCCGATGCGTTTCGCGATGACGCCGACCAGGCTGTCCGGGCTGGCGCCGCCCGGCCGGCCGCGGCCTCCGAGGCGGTACTCCATGTCCTTGACCCGCACGTCCTTCTCCGGACGCTGCGCCAGTTGGATCATGCCGAGCACCGTGCAGCGCGGCGATCACTTCCTTGGAATCGTCCTCTAGATCCTGGCGAATGATCAGCACGGCCTTGCGGTCGCCGTAGCCGTTCGGGTCCGGGAACGTAATATCGGCAGCCAGCGAAACATCGCCGGACATCTTTTTCCACAGATAGCGGAACTCGTCGCGCGTGTACCAGACGTTGTAGCCGGCGGAGTGAACGGTGTACTGCCCGGTGGCGGCGTCATAACTGGCGCTGCCCGGCAGCAACGCGCTTCCAATGTCGGACTGGCCGTGAAATATACCGATCGGGGTATCGAAATTCTTGCTGGGCCGGTGAAAGTCAGGCGGCGGCGCGACCTGGGGATGTCCGGGGGAGCCCGGCTGCGCCCAAGCCGGCGGGGCAGGCGCAGCCGGCGGGTTCGGTTCCTGTGCGCGGACTAGCTCCGGTGCGACGGACAGCATCAAAATGAGGAGCGCGAGTTTCATTTGCAAACGAATAGGCTCGCATAGAAGAAGGCGAACGTCCAGTCGGAATTGCCCTGACTAGGGCCAAGCCTTTGCGTTCTTTGCGGACTTTCTTTGCGAGCTTGGCGGTTCAAGATTTTGACGGATCGTGGCGGGATGGAAGCTCTTAACCGCAAAGCTCGCAGAGTAGTCCGCACGAAATAGCGCCCGAAATTAGATAGCAACATCGATCACCGCCGGTTCACTTCTTGCCCGCATTCCCGTACCCCTGCCAAACATACTCAAGCGCCTCCCCCAGTGTCTGCTGCTTTACCGCCCGGTCCACATGCCCGGCGTTGCGGGCGAAGACGAACTGGTAGTGATAGCCCTTGGCCGCGAGCACCTTGGCCATCTTCTCGTTGGCCAGCACCCAGTCGTGCATGTTGTCGCGCATCACGTTCGGATTGAACAGGTCGCGGTCGCCCACTTCCATCCAGATTCGTATCGGCTTGCGCGGGCTGTTGGGGATCAGGTGCTCATGAAATTCCCAGGCGCCGTGCGGGGTTTCGCGGATTCGAAGGCCACTGCTGGTTGATGAAGGTTCCGGAGTAAGTCAGCACGCGGTGATAAAGCTCCGGGTGGTACCAGGCCATGATCAGCGCGCAGGAGCCTCCTGAGCTGCCGCCCATGGTCGCGCGGCCGTCGGGATCTTTGGTGAGCTTCACGTGGGCCTGGACTTCGACCAGCGGCAAAACTTCCTTCTCCACAAACTCGGCGTAGACGCCGGACATGGTGTCGTACTCCAGGCCGCGCTCGCTGCCCTGCGCGTCTCCGCTGCCGTTGCCGATGGAAATGGCAATCATCACCGGCAGCTTGTGCTGCGCGATCAGGCTGTCCAGACGTCGAAAACAGCAGCCGGTCAGGCCCGTCGGCGCCAACGATGAAAGGCGCAGCGCTCCCGCCACGTACTGCTTCGGAACATAGACCGCCACCTTCCGCGTGTACGGTGCCGGATGGCTGGTAGTGACCACGAGCTTCGCCGGGTCCGCGGGATCGGGCGTGCCGAAGGTGCCCGCCTCGCGCGCGATGCCCGGATAAATCTTGCTGTCCGACGAGTTCATGGTGAACTCAATCACCGTTCCGTTCGCGAGGTTCTGGCCGGGGTTGTCCGGGGCAGCAGGATGAGTAGGCCCGAGGATGAAATTGCCGTCCTCATTCGCCGGAGGAACAGCGCCGTCGGGCAACTCCTTCGCCGCGACGTAGCCGGGAGTGTGCGGATCGCGCGTCGGCGGAGTGGGGCGCGCGGCAGGTTTTGGGACCGGAGGAGACTGGGAGAATAATGGGACACCGATCAAGGTAAGAAAGAGAATGATGGTCAGAGAGTGACGGATTGAAGGGAAGTTGTTGGGTTGCACCATGTTTGGGACCGCAAGCATGGTAATTGCTATCGGGATTCCCTGCCAGCGCCGGGTGGGCGGCGCGGGGAAAATCCGCTCTTGTCGTAAGTATCCAGTTGGATACAACAGGACTGCTTTGAATACCTTGCTGCGGTCGTCCGGCTCGATGAGTGGCTGTCCCAGCTGGCCGACCAAGAAGCAAAGGCCAGAATCCTGGCGCGACTTACCGGTGCGATATTTGGAAACTTCGGCGACTGCGGAGCCGTCGGCGAAGGCGTTTCCGAGATGCGTATTCATACCGGACCCGGCTATCGGGTCTATTACACGCGAACCGGATCGACCCTTTACGTTTTGTTGGCTGGCGTCGTAAAGGCCTCGCAAACGAAAGACATTGCCAAAGCGAAGAAAATGGCTCGCGAACTCAAAAGGGCGAAACAATAACTAATGGAGACGAAGAAAAAGAAGACAACCTGCAAACCATTCGATGCGGCGGTCTATCTCGATAACGATGCTATCGTTGCGGAATATCTCTCCGCGCGGCGGCCGAAGACCCAAGGCTCTCCCTGCCCAGGCCTGCGTCTTTGGCGATCTGCGCCATGCCGCTGTACAAAACCCTGGGCGCGGGCGCGCACCCCCGCTTTGAAACCATCAATTCGGTCCTGCACGCACTCGGCGTGAAGTTCGCTGTCGTGGCGGAAGGTGAGAGATAAGGCGAGCGAGCCCACTCATCCTTTGTAGGCAGGACGCCCTTGACGCGGAACTGTCCGGTTACCGCTGAAGCTACCGCCCCGCAGAATTCCCAGGCTAGCGGCCCGCTTGGTCGACCTGGTTCACCAGCCGCAATCGTTCGTTCTCTCGCACCACCGCTCGGCTTCGTCCTTTCAACAGGTCCTGAAGCGTGATCGTTCCATTGATTCGTTTGGGTCGCGCGGTCCAACACCGGCAGGCTGGCAATACCTTCCATGGCCATCAACTCGGCGGCGCTGCGGCAGGTAGCAATCGGCGTAAATGAAGAACTCCGGCGTCATCAGTCTTTTCAACTGCGTTCACGTGGTGGAGAAATGGGCGACATCAGATCGCTGACGATGACGATTTCAAGCGGATCGACGCCGTACTCTCGTGTGAGGTGATATCCGCGGCGGCTCAACTTCTCGGTGAGAATCGAGCGCGGCATGAGAAGCGCCGTCAGCGAGATAGGAGGCGATACAGCCCAACGTGAGCGGCACCAACGCAGGCAGGCAGTGCGTGACCTCCAGACTGAACAAGATCGCAGTCAGCGGAACACCGAGCGAGCCTGCCAGCATCGCTCCCATTCCGACAAGAGCCCAGAAAGCCTGCATTTCAGAAGGAGCGTGACCGAGCCGTCCCGCCAGCGCTCCCACGGCCCCACCAATCATTAGTAGCGGCGCCAACACGCCACCCGACGTTCCCGAGCCCAGCGAGAACGCCCACATCAGAGACTTCGCAATGAGAATGCCCAAGATGAGTGAGCGATGGCGCGCTTCCTTGAAGCAGTTCGCCGATGTTGTCGTATCCAACGCCCAATCCTCGCGGGAAGAAAAAACCTCCAACGCCCACTCCAATACCCCCGAGCGCGGGCCACCACATCCAGTGCACGGGCAAGGACTCAAAGAAGTCCTCGAAGGCGTACATCATGCGGCTCAGGCCTGCGGCTATAAGACCGACGACCGCAGCCTAGCAGCAAGGATCCGATTGCAAATGGAATCCGATCCACGGCGCCAATTCCGGGCATGGCAAAAAGGGGGCCGGGACCGAGGAGATATCCCCGCAGCATGGCCGCAGTTGCACTGGCGATTGCCACTGGAACCAGGCTTCGCGGTCGTCAACTCGAAGAGCAGGAGCTCGACCGCGAGCAGGATGGCAGCGACAGGAGTCGCGAAAGTAGCCGACATCCCTGCGGCGGCGCCAGCCACCAGAAGAGTCGTGCGTTCCACATCCGTGAGATGAATCCACTGTGCGATCAGAGAGCCGAAGGCTCCGCCAGTCATAATGATCGGACCCTCCGCGCCGAAGGGTCCGCCCGAACCGATGGCGATCGCCGCTGAGATCGGCTTCAATATGGCAATTTTTGGATCGATCCGCGCACGGTGTAACAGAATCGCCTCGATCGCCTCAGGTATACCGTGTCCCCTGATCTTGTCGGAACCAAAGCGAGCCATGAACCCGACAATCAGTCCGCCGATCACCGGAGTAACAATCATCCAATGACCCAACGAACTGCCGGCGGGAGAGACGGACTCCGAACTGAAGCGGTGATAGTAAAAGAGGTTGGTGGACAGTGCGATCAATCGAAGAAGAAGCACCGCGAGAAAGTGTCGCGCCAATCCCAATAATCAAGGCGACGCCGGAAAGCAACCAGACTCTGCCGTCGACGGTGAAGTCTCGGAGCGCTGACGATTCAGATTCCACTGATTCCTCCGAGTCGCTCGCTTCCCCGATTTTCCGTGTACCGCTCGCAGCGCGTTCAGCGTTCGAATGAGCCTTCGGAGCGAGGTCGTTCAGCTCAGTCTCATGATCGATGGAGAGAGCTTCGAGCTTCTTCCGGCCTCGCGGGGACAGTTCCAGAAGAACATACCGGTGGTCGGAGCCGGCCTCCTTGCGCACAATCAGACCCGCGGCCTCGCATCGATTGCAGAGTTCGACAGCGGTGTTATGGCACAGTCCGAGCCGCTGCAGCCGCATAGCCTATCGTCACAACCACCTTGTCCGGAGCACCAGCGATCTGGAGGAGGAGTTGATGTTGTTGCGGCTGAAGACCATGCTTCTGAGCTGCTGTCTCACTGAAGTGGAGAAAGCGGCGTAGCTGGTGGCGAAATTCGGCGAGGATCTGAAGCCTGGTTACCGAGGGATGCGCTTTCTTGGCGCTCGTCATCTCCTATATATCGTAACACGACATATTATTCCCCGGAGCGAACTACCATTGGCTCACCTCCCAATCGATCCATAATGTAAATTCGAAATCGTTAGCTATTTCGCGTGCCCTTCGACATATCGCTTCAGGGCCGCCAGGTGTCCGGTTATTTTCCTGGCGGAACCACAATCGAGCAAGAACTCGATTCACGGATCGGTCAGTGATAGCACGGCTTCCGCATGTATACGCCAACTGCTGCCCTGGACCTCGCCTTCACTCACGGCCAAAGGTTCTGAGCGAATCGAGCCCGTTATCACCACATCGGTCGTCCTTCATCCGACGATGGTCGGCATCCCGGACTGGTGGATTGTGAACGCCTCTCACCCATTCTCACGTGTGACGGTCAACTGGTCTCCGTTCGAGAATCGGAGTATGAGAAGACCGTGGGATGGACTTTCGAACGCTTCGATCATCTGCTTCAGCAGACGCAGAACGGGTACTGCATTGAACGGGTGCCCCTCAGTCCAGACTACCTCAGCGCCTTCGCTCGGCTCGTAAGGCACTCGCCCCGTGCATGAAAGCCCGCCGCTGCCCCAGTTGAACTGGAGGTCGTACATTCCGAATGCGATTTGGCAGATCTCTTGCCCTTTAAGAAACCCCAGTAATGAAGCGCGCTCAGTCATCGTCGGGATAGTGTAGCCGTTTTCAGTTGTAAGCGACGCTTGGAGGTCAGGCTCTTCCGCCCATTGTCCGGCCTATTCGTAGCGCAATGCCTCAATCGGATCGAGGCGTGACGCGCGTATGGCTGGAATCATGCCGCTAACCAATCCCACCAGGGCTAGGATGCCGGTAGAGACCAACACGGTGACGGGTGAAATGATGAGTCGAATGTCGCCCATTTCTCCATGCTTAGCCAGAGCACTGTAAAGAGTGAGTTTGCCCACAGACAAGGAGACGATGTAGGCGAGCGCAATGCCGAAGAGACCGCCCAAAAAGGTAATCGCAAGCGCTTCGGATAGAAACTGCACGACGATATCGAGGCGGCGGGCCCCCAAAGCCTTCTCTACGCCGATCTCGCGCGTCCGTTGGGTCACGCTCACCAGCATGATGTTCATGAGCCCCACCCCGCCTATGCCCAGAGTAAGAGTGCCAATAAAGGCAAGCAGCACCTGTAGAGCCAAAGAAATGATGCGGAATTGTGAGAGCTGCTCCATCAGGCTGAAAACGAACAGAGCCCGTTTATCGTCGGGACGAAAACTGTGTTGTGCCGCCAGCGTATTGCGGATCGACTGCTCGACGCCCCCGTAGTTGTAGCCGAGAAAATCCAGCCAGATCATATCGACATAGCGCGTATCGCGGAAGTCGCTCAGGGTGGGGAAGGGGATGTAGACGACGCGGTTGATGCTGTTCTCGGTGCCTTCCTCGGGCCTCGGCTTAAGCACGCCGATCACCTCGTAGGGAATGCCGCTGATGCGAATCTTTTCTCCCAACGCGAAGCGGCCGGAGAAAAGCTTTTCTTTCGCCTCCGAACCCAGCACGCAAACCCGCGCCCGCAGCTGCATATCTTCGGCGCTGTAGAAACGCCCCACATCAATTTGCAGGTTCTGGATTTCCTGGAGCGCAGGATTGCCGGCATGAATCGTCCAAGCATAGGAGCGCCCTTCGTAGCTGACGGCAGAGGATTCGTAGAAGGATTCCGGGGTGATGCGGGTCACGTCCGGCACATTGGCCAAAACCCGATCAATGTCATCGGTGGTCAAGCGAATACTGGTGCCGGCCTTATTGCCTCCGGCCTGCATCGAGGTGCGCCCGCCTGCAATGCCGATTGCCTGCATGCTGGCAAAGCTTTTGAAGATGCTGACGATAGCATTCGAAAAACCCGCGCCATAAGCCAGCAATAGCACCACAGTGGCGATTCCCCAGGCCATACCCAGCATGGTAAGCGCGCTTCGCTGGCGGTTGTACCGGAGCGATCCGTAGGCTTCCGACAGCACATCTTTCGGCCGGATCATTTCCTACTCCTGACGAAGCGCTTCCACCGGCTGCAGCAAGGCCGCCCGCCGCGCGGGATAAAGTCCGGCGATAATCCCAGCCAAGGCAAGGCTTCCCATTGCGAGTAGAGCAGTCGCTGGGTAAATGTGAGGCAGTTCGAATCCATCCATCGGAGGAGCGAGTCCGAAAAGCTTGGTGAGCGCGTAGGCTGCACCTACGCCAATGGCTCCGCTGATTCCAGTCAGCATCAGCCCTTCCAAGAAGAACTGGAACAAAATATTGCCTCGAGTAGCGCCCAAAGCCTTGCGCAGCCCAATCTCGCGAGTGCGCTCCGTTACCGACACCAGCATGATGTTGACCACTCCGATTGCGCCCAGGCCAAGTGTGACCAGGCCGACCGCTCCTAAGAACGTGTCCATCGCGTCGGAAATTTTGCCGACCATCTCAGCGTTGGCGATGGAGTCCCAATCGTCAAACGCATCGGGCGTCTCGGGATCGAAGTTGTGATTTCTGGCAACGATACTGCGGACGGCTTTCTTGGCCGCCGCGTGCTGCTCCCGCGTAATCGGCTGGTAGGCCACATATTTGAGCGCTTTCGCGTTGCCATCCCCCTGCATCGGGAAATAGATCGCCATGGTGGTGTAAGGCATGATCAGCCGCATGTTCTGATCGTTGTTGTTCCCGTGCCCGATCTTCTCAATGGTTCCAATCACCTGGAACGGCACGCCGTTGATCAGCAGCGTGCCGCCTACGGCCGGGTGGCCCGGGAACAGGATGCGCACGAATTCGCTTCCGATCACGCACACATTGTGGCGCTGCAGTTCGTCCCCCCAATTCAAATAGCGCCCCTGGGAGATGGGCATATAGCGAATGCCAAGGAACTGTGGCTCGGCGCCATCTACGTAGCCATTGCTGCTGCCATAGGCGCTCACCAAGCGAAGGTCGCCGCGATAGATGACCGGCGTGGCATTGCGCACAAAGCGGGAGTTGCGAATATCCACATAGTCCTGATAGTTCAGGTAGTACTGGCGGGACGAAAGCTGGCTGCCGCCGATTGCCGGCACCCGGCCATTGTAGATCTGCATGTAGTCTTCGCCGAAGCTCGCCATATTCTTGGCGGTGCCGGCGCGAAAACCCTCTCCGAGTCCAATCAGGAGCAGCAGCGAACCCACGCCCCAGGCAACGCCAAACATGGTGAGGAAGGAGCGGAGTTTGTGCGTCCAGATGGCCCGCAAAACTTCGGCGAAGCTGTCGGCTAGCCGCCGCATACTCTATGTTACGCATATTGGACGGAGTAGGTTCCACTCCGGTAAGCACGATCCCCTGTTTCCTTACGCTCTTCCAAAGAGGCGTCTGCTAACACCAGTGCGGGTCATCGGGTGGGGGGCTGGGGCAGTGCCGTTTTTTTTCTTGCCCGCTTAACAACAGCGGGGATAGGATTTGAACACCGCTGGGAGGGATGAAATGCGAACCTCAATCTTCTTGGGCGTGGTTCTTGTGTCGGCGACTATCCTTTTCTCAGCAAATACCTACCAACCGCTGAAGGTAAAGACTGGCCTGTGGCAGGTCACCACGAGCAACAATTTGATGGGGTCACAGCACACTAGTTCCTACAAAACATGCGTAACAGCAAAGGATTTAAATACCAACCCATGGGCAAACGGAGCTGATGACAAGTGTGACTGGAGCGTTGTGACCTCTACCGCCAGCGACATGGAGGTGCAAGGATCATCGTGCGCGGCCGGTAAGAACTACGGCATGGAGACGAACGTCGATATCAAGTTTCATGCGGTCGATTCCGAAAACGTCAAAGCTTCCCTACAGGGCACCTCAACCGGCAACGGACAAACCATGAACTTTAGTGGAACATACGCCGGCAAGTGGATCAGCTCAGATTGCCCCAACGGCGCAGATTAAGAACCGCTGGCGGGCCACCCGACTCCAAATCCACAAGCCCCCGCCCTCCGTTGACTTGCCCTGTCATCCCGCCTAACATTGGCCGTCCCCATGATTGGCCGAACCATCTCTCACTACCGCGTCCTGGAGAAGCTAGGAGGCGGGGGTATGGGCGTGGTTTACAAGGCCCAGGACACAAAGCTGGGGCGTTATGTTGCGCTCAAATTTCTGCCCGAAGATTTCACCCGCGACCCGCAAGCCATTGAGCGATTCCAGCGCGAGGCGCGTTCTGCCTCGGCGCTGAACCATCCGCATATCTGCACCATCTACGAGGTCGACACCTTCGAGGACGTGCCCTTCATCGCCATGGAGTTGCTGGAAGGCGACACCTTGAAGCATCGGATCGAGGGCACGGCGCTGAAGCTCGATCCCCTGCTTGATCTGTCGATCCAGATCGCGGACGGACTGGATGCGGCCCACGCCAGCGGGATCGTGCATCGCGACATCAAGCCGGCCAATATCTTCGTCACCAAGCGCGGGCAAGCCAAGATTTTGGATTTCGGATTGGCCAAGCTAAGCCCACAGCGGCACCAGCCGGAAGAAGCCACCGCGGCGACGGTGCCGAATCCGCGCAGTGATTATCAGCTGACCAACCCCGGAACCGCCATCGGGACGGTCGCATACATGTCACCTGAACAGGCGCGGGGCGAAGCATTGGACCAACGCACGGACCTGTTTTCCTTTGGCGTCGTGATGTACGAGATGTCGACCGGGCGGCAGCCGTTTACCGGGACGACTTCCGCGGTGATCTTTGAGGCCATCCTCAACAAGGCGCCAATTTCTCCGGTGCAACTGAATCCGGGATTGCCCCCGCAACTGGAAGTGATACTCAATAAAGCTTTGGAGAAAGACCGCGAGCTGCGGTCGCAGAGCGCGGCCGAGTTGCGAGCCGACCTGAAGCGGCTGAAACGCGATACCGATTCCGGCCGGTTGAGTGCCAGCGTTCAACAGGCCAGCGGACACACTGCGGTGGCAAGGACGACCGTGGTTCCTCACTCGCGTGGCCGCCTTTCGTGGGTGTGGATGTTGGCCGGCCTCCTGCTTGCCGCGACGGCTGGCTTGTTCGCGGGAAAAGAGGTGTGGCGGTCGCCGGCAACCGGAGCCCCGCTGTACCGCGAGATCACCTTCCGCCGCGGGGAAGTCCGCTCGGGGCGCTTCGCTCCGGATGGGCAAACCATCTTGTACAGCGCCGCCTGGCAAGGCGAGCCTATGGATCTCTACAGCGCGCGGCCCGGCTCGGTTGAGTCGCGATCGTTAGGACTGGGCCGGGCTGTGTTGATGGGCGTCTCGTCCCAAGGCGAGATGGCGCTGCTGCAGAACGCGCACGCGGTTTCCACGTGGGTAACGGTGGGAACGCTGGCGCGAGCGCCGCTGGCGGGTGGCGCACCCCGTGCCGTGCTTGAAGACGTGCAGTGGGCGGATTGGAGTCCGGACGGAAACAGTCTTGCCGTAGTGCGCGATGTGAGCGGACGCAACCGGCTGGAGTATCCCATCGGCAAGGTGCTGTACGAATCCGGCGGCGGTTTCATCAGCCACATCCGGGTGTCTCCCAAGGGCGATATGGTGGCGTTTCTGGATCATCCCCTGCAAGGGGATGACAGCGGCTCGGTCGCGGTGGTCGATTTGGAGGGACACAAGCGCAAACTCTCCAGCGACCTGTATGGCGCCCAGGGCTTGGCGTGGACTCCAGATGGCAAAGAAGTGTGGTTCACCGGTAGCAAAGTGGGGGTAGATCGATACTTGTCCGCCGTCAATCTGAAAGGGGAGGAGCGGCTGGTGACGCGCATTCCCGGCACGCTGATCCTGTTCGATATCTGGCACGATGGACGCACCCTGCTTGCCCGCGCCAGCCGCCGCCGGGAGATCATGGGATTCTCGGGCGGGACGAAGGATAAAGAGAAAGACCTGTCGTGGCTCGATTATTCCTATCCCGCCGATCTCTCCCCTGACGGCCAGACCGTTCTGTTCGACGAAGAAGGTGTGGGCGGAGGACAAAAGTATGGCAGCGCCGACGAACTGACCTACGCGGTCTACATCCGCCGCACCGACGGCTCGCCGGCGGTTCGCCTCGGCGAAGGATCGGCGCAGGCGCTTACGCCAGACGGGAAGTGGGCGGTCGTCGAGACGCCCGACAATCCCGCGCAATTGCGTCTCCTACCGACTGGGGCCGGGGAGGCGCAGCAACTGACCCACGATGCCATCAACCACAATTCGGTGCGCTGTTTCCCCGACAACAAGCGCTTCCTTTTCTCTGGAAATGAGCCCGGCAAGGGAGTGCGTTTGTATGTACAAGACTTTTCCGGAGGCACGCCGCGGGCGATCAGTCCGGAAGGAGTCAACGGTACTCTCTTCGCCATTTCGCCCGACAACAAGTGGGTAGCGGGCATGGGGGCGGACGGCAAAGGGTATTTGTATCCTGTCGATGGTGGAGACCCCAAGCTCATTCCGGGTCTGGCTCCGAACGAGCAGCCGATTGGCTGGAAGGACAACGGAACTTTGTGGATCTACCAGCCGGGGGAAATGCCGGCGCGAACCTACGAACTGAACCTAGCGAACGGCAAACACACTTTGTGGAAAGCGATCGTTCCTCTCGACCCGGCCGGGGTGGCGACGATTGGTCCGCTCTGGATGACTGCCGACGGCAAAAGCTACGTCTATGGCTTCACGCGCACGCTGGCTGATCTCTATCTGGTCGATGGACTGAAGTAGGATCGATGGTGCGCGTCGGACTCATCGGATTCGGCCTGGCGGGACAAAGCTTTCATGCTCCGGTCATCCGGGCAGTTCCTGGGCTGGAGTTGGCGTGCATTCTGGAGCGCAGCGGTTCGCGGGCGCGGGGAAAATATCCTCAGGTTCGGGTCGTGCGCGCGCTAGAAGAACTTCTGGCCGACGAGAGTATTCGCCTTTGCGTCATTGCTACGCCTAATGCCTCACATTTTGATCTTGCACGCCGCTGTCTGCTGGCGGGCAAAGATGTCGTCGTGGACAAGCCGTTTACTCCTACGTCTGCGGAAGCGAGCGAGTTGATCCGGCTGGCGCGGGAGCAGAATCGATTGCTCACGGTGTATCAGATACGCCGCTGGGATGGCGATTTTCAGACGGTGAGAAAGATCGTTGAATCGGGCGCGCCGGGGAGAGTCGTGGAGTACGAGGCTCGCTATGATCGTTTCCGGCCAGGGCTCAAGGCTGACGCCTGGCGCGAGCGGCCCGGACCCGGCAGCGGAGTCCTGTTCGATCTCGGGCCGCACTTGATCGATCAGGCGCTGGTGCTATTCGGGACTCCGCAAACAATCACCGCCAGTGCGTTCTGCCAGCGGGAGGGGTCGCAGGTGGACGATGCGTTCGATGTGGCTATGGGGTATCCGGGGACGCGCGTGTTGGTGCGGGCACGAATGCTGGCCTACAGTCCAGGGCCTCATTTTCTGATCCACGGCACTCTGGGCTCGTTCGTGAAATATGGCATGGATCCGCAGGAAGGGCCGCTGCGGCGAGGCGAGGTTCCCGATGGACCGGATTGGGGTGCGCACTGGGGAGAAGAACCGGAAGAGCAGTGGGGCACGCTGGCGGTGGAAGGCGAAGGCCCTCGCAGGGTGAAGACCGAGGTAGGAGATTATCGCGGCTTCTATGCCAACGTGCGCGATGCCATTGTTTATGGTGCGGCGCTGGCGGTTACTGCGGAGCAGGCCGCGCGTGTGATTCGGGTGATTGAATTGGCGCATCAGAGCAGCCGGGAGGGGCGGACGATTCAGTGGCTAGATTATTAATTGCACCGAAGCTCGTCGCTCCATCGTCGTCTGTCAATTCTGATCGTTCCTCGGTACGGCGTAGTACCCCGCGCGAGCCTGGATCTTGTAGCCTCCGGTCTTCGGATGGATTTCGATCTTGCGGAAAGTTCCATCCTTGGCGCGGTTCGTAGGAATGTAGCCCACGTTGTACTGGCTGCGCAGCTCGCGTGAAATCTGCTCGAAGGCGTCGCGCAATTTGTCCAGCTTGTTGCCCACTTCGATGACGCGGCCGCCGGTTTCCTGGGTCAGTTTCTTCATGTCGCTGTCGCCGGAGTAGCCGAATCCTCCATAGAACCCGCGGTCGGCGCAGAGCAAAACGTACACGATGCTGTCAGATTTCTGCGCCGCCTCGATCGCGTCCCTAAGCCTCAACTGGCTGCCCTGATCCTCGCCGTCAGTAAGTAGGATCATCGCCTTGCGGCCCACTTCTTTTGCCAGTTCGTCGTGCGATGCCAGGTAGACGGCATCGTAGAGCAGAGTGCCTTTCGGCGTAGAAGTACAGGGCACCGGACCGCCCCCCATGCCCGGAATTCCGCCACAGTCAGCTCCGCCGGTATTAATCTTAGCGGTATTGAGAGCTGCCTTCAGCAGATGTGCCGAAGAGGTGAAATCCTGGAGCAGGTCAACATTCACGTCGAAGCTGATCACGAAGGCTTCGTCCTTCTGGCGCAGAATGCTGGCGAGGAAGGACCCGCCGACCTCCTTCTCCATTTCGAGGACATTCTGCTGGCTCCCGCTCGAATCGATCAAGATTCCCAGGGTTAAGGGCAAGTTGGACTCGGCGGCGAAGTACTTGATCGTCTGTGGCTTGCCATCCTCGAAGATGTCGAAATCATCTTTGGTCAGGTTGGGGATCAGGCCGCCTTTCTTGTCCTTGACGTTGAAAAACAGCTGTACCACGTCAACATTGATCCGGAGGGTGGCGACCGACTGGTCGTTAGTGTCGCCTTGATTTTGGGCATCCTGCCCTGGAGCCTGGGCCGGTGCTTGGGCCCGCACCAGCGTGACCGCGGCTGCCAGCACAAGAACCGCCAGCAAAGCCGGTAAAGCGGGGAATTTTGCCATTAAGTTATTCTCGGGTTCTTTTGTTAGTCTATTGCCAGTGCAGTTAGATGCACCAAATTAGGCGTTTATAGCATCCCAATTGCGGGAACTGTTTGCCCCGATAGGGAAAGGATAACTGAGTGTTTCCCATAGCTGGTCTTAAACTGAGCGGCGGCAGACGGGTGATTCTGGCGGCGTGCGTGGCTTTGGGGCTGGCTCTGGCGGCGCAAGCGCAACAGACTCAACCGCAAGCAGATAAGAAGCAGGATATTCCGGATGCGCCTTCCGCTTCGCGGCCGCCGCAGTCGGCGCCCTCTTTGCCTGTCCCGCCTCCAAGTACATCGGGGGCGCCGCCCGCGAATGCGTCGCCGGCGAACAAACCACCTGCCTCTGAGGAATTCCCCTTCCCCGGAGACGCAGGCTCGGCGCCGCCTCCGTTCAAGGTCACGACGGTTCCGGAAGGCGGAGCGGCCGCTGGTCCCGCCGCGCCGGGTCCGAACGATGAGCTGTACCGGATTACCCGGAACGTGAATCAGGTGCTGATACCGGTCCGGGTAACCGACGATGCAGGACACCTGGTGAATGGCTTGCTGCCCAAAGACTTCGCGGTCTATGAAGACGGCAGGAAGCAGACGATGAATTTCTTTACCAGCGATCCTTTTGCCTTGTCGACTGCGGTCGTTTTCGATCTTGGCATGCCGGACGCGGCCGTGCAGAAGGTGAATCAAACATTTCCGGCCCTGGACGGGGCGTTCAGCCAGTATGACGAAGTTGCGGTTTATACCTACAGCTCGACGGTGGCCAGAATGGCCGACTTCAGCGCCGTAGGCAAGAGATTGACCGCCGTGCTCAACGAACTGCGCAATGTCCAGGGCCGCAACAATGGCCCTGCGGTGCTGGGCGGGCCGTTGGGGCCACAAGGTCCGACGGTGAATGGTGTGCCGGTAGATCCCCAAGTCCCCACGGTTATGACTCCGCCACAGGAATCGCATGTGCTGAATGACGCCATACTGGCCGCCGCTCTCGACCTGAGCAAGCGCGACAAGGCCCGCCGCAAGATCATTTTCGTGATCAGCGATGGCCGCGAAATCGGGAGCACCGCCAGCTATCGCGACGTGCTCAAGGTTCTGCTCTCCAACGGCATTGCCGTGTACGGGCTGGGAGTGGGCGGAACCGGTATTCCCGGTTACGGAAGACTGCAGAGGCTCCATTTGCCGAAAATGGGGTACGGCGACATTTTGCCCAAGTACGCCTCTGCCACCGCCGGCGAGGTGTTCAACGAGACCTCCCGGGATGCCATCGAGACGGCGTATGCCCACACCATTGGTCAGGCGCGTAATCAATACACCATGGGCTATCTAGCCCGGGCCACGCCCAGCAGCTCCTACCGGCAGATTGAAATTACGCTCGACCGTCCGAGTTGCAAGAGTTCGTACCGGCCGTGCATGGATGTTTACGCGAAGGACGGCTATTATCCGCTGCCTCCGGGGCGGTAAGGATTTCCTGTGATCCCTGTGCTTCCCTGTGGTCAAAAACCCTACAACCACAGGGAAGCACAGGGGGCACAGGGGAAACCCTAGAGCTCTACGTAACCCACGTAATCTGCCGGTAACGTCGAGCCCTGTGATATAAGACAAAAGTACCAATACAAAACACTTTCACGACGGGGGACGTTTGTCCGCACGTTCGCCTGTGGTCTCTATGTCCCGCCGCCGATCCTGAGGAAAGTCTTTGAGCTTCATCAACTTCGCAGCCCGAGAGATCAATTGCAAGATCGTGTATTACGGCGCCGGGCTGGGCGGAAAAACCACCAATCTGCAGTGCATTTTCCAGAAGACCGCCGAAACTCAGAAGGGCAAGATGATCTCCCTGGCGACCGAGACCGAGCGCACCCTGTTCTTCGATTTCCTGCCTCTTGATCTGGGCTCGGTGCGCGGCTTCAAGACGCGAGTTCACCTCTACACCGTGCCCGGCCAGGTATTCTATGACGCCAGCCGCAAGCTGATTCTACGCGGTGTCGACGGCGTGGTTTTCGTCGCCGACTCGCAGCAGGAGCGCATGGACGCCAACGTCGAAGCGCTCGACAACCTGGCCGACAACCTCAAAGAACACAATTACGACTTCGCCAAAATCCCCTACGTCCTGCAACTGAACAAGCGTGACCTGCCCAACGCGCTGCCGGTGGAAACTCTCTCCAAAGAACTGCGCAAGCGGAACGAGCCTGTAATTGAAGCGGTAGCGTTTCAAGGTGTGGGAGTTTTCGAGACGCTAAAGGAAATCGCAAGGCAGGTGCTGACGGAGTTGAAGCGAGGCGGGTGAAATAGCCGTCAGCCATCAGCCATCAGGAAAATCGCGCACACTCCGGCCGCTGGATGACTTGCCTAACCCCCAAAGATATTCCGATTTGACGTTGAATTGCCGGATGGCTGACGGCTATCTCAGCGTCAGCGATTTCAGTATTCCCTCGAACGTCGGGCGCAGCGTTCCGAAGTCGTCGTTGGGCGCGATAAAAACTACATATAGCAATCCGCCACTGCGGACCTTCAGCGCGACTAGCCAGTCGCGCTCTTGCGCCGTATGGCCGCTGCTGTCTTTGAGAGGTGAGCTTCCGATCAGGTCGACCGACTTTCCAGCTACGCCATTGACACGGATATTCTCGTCGTTGCCAATCTGACGCAAATCGGGATTCGCCTGGTGCAGCGAGGCCAGCAACTCGTGCGTCGCCTGATCCAGGCTGGCGTCTGCCGCCTCCGGCTGGTAGTCGGTGATCATCACGCCGTACGCCACCGCGTTCTGCGTGACCCCGTTGGGAGGCGCAATCGTGACCGCCGAATTCTGGTCGCCAAAGACCTGCCAATTCTCGGGGTAAGAAATCTGATATTCGCGGTGGGCGAAGGAACGGGTTGCGGCGGCGGGAGTGATTCCGGCAGCGGGGCTGGCCCCTAGAGCGTTGTGTTCCTTTTGCCAGGCAGCGAGTTGTTCGGCCGTCATCGGCTTGGCGTTGGCAACACGCTCTTTGATGAGGCGAAAATCGGCGCTGTCGGCACGGTAGCTGTCTCGCGCGGGCAGAGTTGCCGCTTCCTGGGTCACCGCCTGTACGCGGTTGGCGGGATTCGGGTGGTCGCTGAAGAACTGCTCGACGCCGCTTCCCTTACCCATTTGTTTTTCCAACTTGGCGAAGAAATTGGCCAGGGCACGAGGATCGTAACCTGTGTCATACATGATATCGGTGCCGAGCAGATCGGCTTCAGACTCGGCCTGCCGGGAATTTTTCAGGAAATACGACCCTACGCCAAAGGAAATTCCCAGTTGCGCCATCTGGGCGATAGCGCCGCGGCCCATGATCCCGCCGAGAATGGCCAGGGGTAGTTGAGCCGCCATCTGCTTGCTGGCGGCGCGAGTTCCGTGGCGCTGCACCACGTGGGAAATTTCGTGCGCCATTACTCCCGCGAGCTGCGCTTCATTGTCGGCGGCCTGGATGGTGCCCAGGTTTACAAAGACGGCTCCTCCCGGCAGAGCGAAGGCGTTGATCGCTTTTTGATTCACCACGTGGAAGTTGTAGGGCCACTTCTCGCCGGGCGCGTGCGCCGCCAGGTCCAGACCGATACGCTGTACCTCTCTGACGACCGGGTCGGAGTCTGGCAGCAGCGGAAGTTGCCTGCTCACGTTTGCCGCGGCTTGCTGGCCGGCCTGGATCTCCTCCGCAGCGGAAAATAGATCGAAGCCATTGCTCGGCTGGACCCGGGCTTGCAGAAACGATGTGGTTCCGGCGGCGCATCCGAGCAACAGGATTGCCAGGCGACGAATTGCGATCGACCCGTTCATGTACAGTGTCGTTACCCAGGAGTTGCGTTCTTCGCGGTCAAGAACTTCCCGTTGGCCAGTCTAAAGCTTTTAACCGCAAAGTGCGCCAAGAAAACCCGCTAAGGTTACAAAGACTGCGGTGAAGTACTCATGTTTGGCCTGCCTGCCCGTTCTTGCGTAGAATCTCAGCGGAGTTTCCCATGAAAAAAGCAGCCTTGTCTTTTCTGATCGTATTCCTCTCTCTGCCGGGCGCGTTGCGCGCCGACGAGGGCCACCACCATTTCGACGCGAACGAGAAATTAGGCAATGTATCGTTTCCAACTTCCTGTTCGGCGGACGTCCAGAAAGATTTCGAACACGGCGTCGCGCTGCTGCATTCATTTGGATACTTGCAAGCGGAGAAGCAGTTCGACGCCGTCATCGTAAAAGATCCTGGCTGCGCGATCGCGCGCTGGGGTAGGGCGATGAGTATTTATCACCAGCTTTGGGACCGTCCCGATGCCGCCACTCTCAAGCAGGGCCGGGAACTTCTGGAGACCGCACAGAAAATCGGCGCTAAGACACAAAGGGAGCGAGACTACATCAGCGCACTGGCCGCCTTCTATCGCGGCGACGAGAAGATGGATTTTCACCAGCGCACGGTGGCCTACTCGCAGGCCATGAAGAAATTGTACGAACAGTATCCGCAGGATCACGAGGCGGCAGTCTTTTACGCTCTGTCGCTGCTGTCATCGGCGCCCGACCACGACACGACGTTGGCAAATCCCCGCCTGGCCATCGCAATTCTGAACAAGGTTTACGAGGAGGCGCCTGATCACCCAGGCGTAGCCCATTATCTGATCCATGCCTCGGATAATCCCCAACTGGCGCAACTCGGACTGGCGGCAGCGCGGCGCTATGCGCAGATTGCGCCGGCTTCGCCACACGCCTTGCACATGCCGTCGCATATTTTTTCCCGCCTCGGGTTCTGGCAGGAGGATATCCAGTCCAATCTGGCGGCGGTTGCGGCCATGCACGCCGGAGCGGAAAAGCACATGGGCGCCGAGTATCAAGTTCACCCGATGGACTTTCTGCTGTACGCCTATCTTCAGATTGGCGAAGACGCAAAGGCGCGCGAGCTGATCGATGAACTGGCGCCGGTGCACGACTCCGATATGGGTCCCGGCATGGCCGGATATTTGGGCGCAATGAAATCCGAATTTCCTGCCACCTATGCGTTGGAAACCAGGCATTGGGAGGATGCGGTTGCATTGACCCCTCTGGCCGGCGCTGAGCCCAACGACCAGGCGATCACCTACTGGGCGCAAGCGGTTGGGGCAGGGCATCTCAAAAATCAGGCCGCCGCGAAAACGGCAGTGGAACACTACGGAGAGATGGTCGAGGCCACCAGGAAAGGCCCAAAACCATATATCGCGGAGTATATGGGCGGGGATCAGGACGAGGCCCGGGCCTGGCTCGCATTTGCGGAAGGAAAAAACGACGATGCTCTGAGCTTGCTGCGCAAAGTCGCGGACAAGCAGGACCTGGAGGGCAAAGGAGAAGTCGAATTGCCGGCGCGCGAGATGCTGGCCGATATGCTGCTACAGATGGGGCGTCCGCAAGAGGCGTTGGCGGAATACGAAGCTTCGATGAAAGTGGATCCGAATCGGTTTAATGGCCTGTACGGGGCGGCCCGCGCCGCCGGGCTGGCGAATCAGTCCAAGAAAGCGGCGACCTACTATGCTCAATTGTTGAAGAATTGCGGCCAAAGCACCGAGCGGCCCGAGCTGGCGCAAGCTAGGGACTTGCTGGCCAAGAAGTAATCTTGGCTCGACGAACGAGCTGCGTGGCTTAAAAGGGAAAAGGCGCCGGGGTTTCCGGCGCCTGGGAGGGCCACCAACGTCAATGGCTTACTTGTTGTCGGCGACCGGGCTCCCGCCGAACTCCCGGCGTAAAGCCACTGGACGCGTCGCCCTGGCTGCCTGAGCCGGAACCGTCGCCGCCGCTCCGTAGCGTTCTACCAGCATCGGAGCCATGGCGTTTTCGGCTTCCTTCACGAACATGAGCCGCCCTTCCGGGTTCAGATCGACTCGGATGAAGTCTCCCATCCTGACCTGGCCGGTGGCGACCAGATTCGCGAGTGGGAACACGAGGTTGCGTTCGATAGCGCGCTTGAGGTGCCGCGCTCCATATTTTGGATCGGTGCCTTCCTGCAGTAAGAACTTTTTTACTTTCGCGGTGCAGTTGAAGACAAACTGGTTTGCGGCGTTAGCCAGAAGAACCCGTTGCTGCACCATGCCCAATTCGATTTCCAGAATCTGTTCCAGGTGCTCGTTGCGCAGAGTCTGGAACACGACCGTCTTATCGATGCGGTTCATGAACTCGGGCGAAAACTTGCGGCGCGCGGCATCGATGGCGGTGCGCTGAATCTTGTCATCGAGGCTCGCGTCCACCTGCGTGGGGCGGGTGGCGAAGCCCAATCCACCGTCGACCAGGCCGCTCATTTCGGCGGCGCCGAGGTTGGAAGTCAGGATGATGATGCACTGTGACAGATCGACGCGCCGGTTGTCGCCGAGCGTAAGCGTCGCCTTGTCCAGAATTCCCAGCAACAACTGCCACAGCGCGTCCGAGGCCTTTTCAATTTCGTCGAACAGCAGGATCGAGAGCTTCAGCTTCTCGGTGTGCCACTGGTTGAGCGCTTCCTGGGTGAGCAGAGGATGCGTCTCGCGATGACCCAGGTATCCCGGAGGCGAGCCGATCAGTTTTGCAATTTCGTGGGAGTGCTGGAATTCGGCGCAATCGATCTTGATGCAGGCGCGGGCGTCGCCGAAAAGAGACTCGGCCATGGATTCGACCACGCGTGTTTTCCCAGAGCCCGTGGGCCCAAGAAAGAGCAGGTTGCCCACCGGACGTCCCGGAGGATTCAAGCCAGCCAGAAACATCTGATAGATTTCCGCGACTTTTTCCACCGCAGCGTCCTGGCCCACGATCTTGCGGCGCAATGCGCTATCAAAATCACGGGCGTCGTTGCTTCGGCGTGTCGGATCCAGTAGCGTGTTGAGTACGGTTTTCATAGAGCCTTGCACCCATTTCCCTTTCACGGGCCAGATTTAATTCTTGGGAGAGTGCTGATCACTCACTTACTTCAGGGACGACAATTTTTGTCACTCCCTGTTTCTTGTGACACGACCCTTAGTGCAACCGGCTGGCCAACCTCAGGACTGAGGCTGTTTTTCGCGAGGTCCGTAAGTCGTAGAAATCTATGGAGCCAAATTGGACTACGCCGCCGGGGATCGCCCGTCTGGCGCGGGGTTCAGGGAAAGTGGAAAAGCTTTGCAGAGCGCAGGAACTTCCCATGCTTGATAGAAGGCTGGAGGCGGCGAGTGTCTGACCGGAAGTAACTAGCCGGGATAGTTGCTCGCGGTTACCATCCGTGGGAGTATCTGTTATTCCTATATCGTAATCTTAGGGAGAGATAGCTTGCGCCGTTCAAACCTCGCTTCTGTTGCCACCATCCTCCTCTTATTCTTTGGTTTTGCCGCGTGGCGGATCGGCTTTGCGGTTCCAGCCGCGGCGCAGTCAACCCAAAAAGCACAACTGGTGCCCGCTTCCGCGCCTTCGATTCCGATCACTCCGACCCCACAGCTGCCGGCCACGATTGCGGTTCCTCCAGGCAGTGCGCTGTATGTAGCGAAGCGCGGGGACAGTTTGGTTGCCGTGGCCCGTCACTTTGTGCCCCAGACCTCATACCTGACTTCTTCTGAGGCTGCGGAGGCCATTCGCAAAGCCAACGGCGGTTTCCAGGGGACGTTTCTGAAGGCCGGGCAGCAGGTGATTGTTCCGGGAATCCTCGATGCGCCGATCGTGGAGAAGTCGATTCCGGTCGCCAAGGACTTTGAAGTACGCGCCATTTATTTAACGGGACTCATGGCGGGCAGCGACCACGGTATTCGGATCATCAAGCACTGGCGCGAAGTGGGCGGCAACGCCGTAGTCTTCGATATTAAGGATAGCGACGGCAGCGTAAATATCCCCTTCGAGAACCCGCTGATCGGAAGCCATCACACCCCGATTCGTGATCTACCGAAGTTTGTGCGCTTCCTGCACTCGCAGAACCTGCATGCCATAGCACGCGTAGCGATCTTCCGCGACGAGCGGCTAGTGGTGGAGCATCCGGAGCTGGCGGTAAAGTCGCACAAGACGGGCCAGCCCTGGCGCGAGAACGGCAAGCTGGTATGGACCGATCCTTCGCAGCCCAAAGTGCAGGAATATGACATTGCGCTGGCTATGAAAGCGGCGGAGGCGGGCGCGGATGAAATCCAGTTCGATTATGTGCGCTTTCCGGCTGAGGGCGACCAGAAAGATGCCAGCTTCAACTTCCAGAAGGAGCATCCCGACTGGCAGCGCGCCGATGTGATTGCCGACTTCCTGAAACATGCTTATGCCGAACTGCATCCCAAGGGCGTGCTGCTCTCCCTGGATGTATTCGGGATCATGGCCTGGCAGCGGCCGATCGATCTCTCCCACACCGGGCAGGACATCGTGAAGATGGCTAAGTACTGCGATGTGCTTTCGCCCATGATTTATCCCTCGCACTTCTTCGGCATGGACGGCGTTGCCAAGCCGGGAGATGCGCCCGAGCATTTTATTGGCGAGTCCATGATTCGCTTTCAGAAGATCACCGCGGGCAGCGGCGTTGTGATTCGTCCCTGGCTGCAGGCTTTCGCTTGGCGCACCAAGACCTATTCTCCCAAATACATCGAAGTGCAGGTGCTGACTGCTAAGGATAAAGGCGGAATCGGCTTCTTGTTCTGGAACGCGAATAACGACTACAGCAAGCCCTACACGGCCATGCCGGAGATGCGCGGCGCCAAGGATAAATACTTCCGCGGCGACGAGCTGCCCGGAACCACGCAGGCAAAGCTGGGTGCCCCGTCCAACTGATCTATAAGAGCGAGATCGGGCCGGAGTCCGATCTCGCCCACCCCATCTCACCGCCGCACTTGCCCGAACAAGGCGGCGACAAGTGCAACCCTAGGGAACTGAACGCGCAAAGGTGATATTGTCTGGCCCCGGTTCTGCTCGGGCGCGCATCTCGGCTCGCATGGCCGTCGATTCTTCAGGCAAGAAGAGGAGTTTACCCATCAGGATGAGCCGTAATTGTTCGAAGCTCCACCGCGCCTGCATGATGCCCGCCACAGAATGGGAATTGCGACGAGAGTCAAGCAAGAGATGGCCAATTTCGTGCGCAATGACGCAGCCCAGGACAACCGCGGCATCGGACTCATTCTTGTCCCAGGCCGGTAGGCGCGGCGTGTAGTCGTAGTAAACGCTGGCCAGCGCGGGAGGGATGGCGAAACCGGAAACGGTGTCGAGAGAGCGATTCTGAGAGGGGCCCGCCAGGATTCTCAGCATGACAACCGACGGCCCCGCCACTCCCTGGCAGGGTTCCGGAGTATGGCTCGTCGCCGATGGAAGCGGGCAATCGCGCCAAGCTGTGCGTACACCAGCTTCGCCAAGGATAGCGGCAGCCTCCCGCTCGGCTCGGGCCAATGCCTGGGGCGAGGCTTGCCTGTAGTTGTAAACCAAAATAGTCAGGGAGCCGGCTGCCGACTCATGGAAGGCGGCGGCTCCCGGAACCGCCCAACCAGTCATCCACGCCAAGGCCAGGACGAACCCGCCGCGAAAACGAGCCCTGTGACTACGGGCTGCGGCGCCCCCCGACCGCCAATCTGCGACCGTTTTCATTTCGTCCCCCACGCCACAACGTGAGGACGAAAATGCACCGGGATCCCGGCTACCTCAATAGATCGGAACTCTTTTGCAGGTTGAAGGAAGATTAAAAGAAAGTCAGAGCGTAAGCAGCTGGTAGCAGGGAATTTGTTGGCCTATATCGAAGGCGAAAAAAGGCCCGAGCGATTGTTTAATGCTAGACTGTCGGCGCTTGAGGCAAATTGCCGGTGAAGAACGCGGTTGCAACTCCGCATGTAGTGCGCTTCGGCATCTTCGAGGTCGATTTGCGCACGGAAGAACTGCGCAAGGGCGGGATGAAGCTGAAACTCAGCGGCCAGCCGTTTCAGGTGCTGGCCATCCTGCTGGAGCATCCCGGCGAAGTGGTGACTCGTGAGGAGTTGCAGCAGCGGCTGTGGCCCGACACCTTCGTCGACGCCGAGCGCGGCCTGAATACCGCCATCAACAAGATTCGGGAAGTGCTCGGCGATTCCGCGGAAAGCCCGCGTTTTGTTGAGACCTTGCCACGTAAGGGCTATCGCTTCGTTGGGCAGGTGAACGCCACCCCGGCCAGTCCGGGGGAAAACGCCCGGCCAGTATTGAAGCCAACCGCTGACCCTACTCGCAACTGGATGCTGAGAGCGGCGGGCGGCGTGGCGATTCTGATCATTCTTCTGGCAGGTTCGGTTCCATTTGCCGGCAGGCGCCAGCCGCTGAAGCCGCTCGAAGCGGTCCCTCTCACCGCATTGTCCGGCCAGGAAATCTCACCCAGCTTCTCCCCTGACGGCAGCCAGGTGGCCTTTGGATGGGACGGGGAAAACAACGGGGCGGGCTTCGACTTGTATGTCAAGGTCGTAGGAACAGAAAAGCCGCTGCGGCTGACGAATCATCCGGTCTCATGGTTGAGCACAGCCTGGTCGCCGGATGGGCGGCACATCGCTGTGCATCGCTTGGCGCCCGACGGCGGCGGCATTTTTCTTGTGCCTGCCTTGGGCGGGCCGGAGGAGAAGATAGCCAGCACGCGCACCCTGTGGCCTCCCGCCGCCCCGATTTCCTGGTCGCCTGACGGGAAACAACTCGCGTTCGTGGATCCGCCGGAGGTTTCTGGCGATTCGCAGAGTTTATTTCTTCTCTCGCTCTCTACCTTTGAGCGCACTCCGGCTGTAACCGGCTGTCCACGGGTGTACACGGCTGCATTTTCTCCCGATGGGGCTTCCCTCGTCTTTGTGTGCGAGGAAGACTACGGCCGCTATTCCCTGAAGCTTCTTTCGTTACAGAAGGGAACAAACCAGGTCCTTTTTAGGGGGCCGACTGGAATCGTTGGAGTCGGGTGGTCTGGCGACGGCAAGCGCGTCGTTTTCTCCCGTGATTATTCGCTCACGCGCGGGGGAACGGGAGAGCTGTGGCAGATCGCCACCGAACCGGGCAGCCAGCCCGAGAAGATTCCGCTGGGACACGATGTCGATTTGCTGGCGCTCAGCGCCGCAGGCAACCGCCTGGCTTACGCGCAGTCCTGGCGAAGCACCAATATCTGGCGAATTGACTTGCAGACTGCCCAACCGCGTGCCGAGGGGCTAGTGACCTCGACCCGGGAGCAGTTCTCTCCCAGTTTCTCTCCCGACGGCCGCCAGATCGTGTTCACCTCCACTCGCTCCGGCGCCTTGGAAATCTGGGTCTGCGACAGCGACGGAGCCAACGTCCGGCAACTGACTTTCTTCGGCGGCGCGCTCACCGGAACCCCGCGCTGGTCACCGGATAGCAAGCAGATCGCGTTCGATTCGCGGGCCGACGGGGAAGCGAATGTTTATCTCATCGACGCCGGCGGGGGCATCCCGCGAAAACTCGAAACCGGAACCCGGACCAACTCCATGCCAAGCTGGTCTCACAACGGCCGCTGGATTTATTTCGTCAGTGGCGACAGCGCGACAGTTTGGCGAAGTCCGGCAGCGGGCGGGCGGGCTGAACAGCTTACCCACACCCCCGGCGCTAACATGCCGACTGAGTCAGCGGATGGATTGTACGTATATTTTGTCCGGCACATAAGCGGAACGCCGTGGCTGTGGCGCATCAACTCCGACGGATCGGACGAGAGGCCAGTTCCAGGAATGCCTGCCATGCACTCTACCTTCGGCTGGTGGCCGTATCAATCGGGCATTTACTTTATAGCGGGTGTAGGAGCAAATCAGGAAATCGATTTCCTCGATCTTCAGACCTCAAAGGTCCGCCGAATCTACCGACCTGAGAAGCCGGCGCTGCCTTCGCTCGGCGGCCTGGCGGTTTCGCCCGATGGCAAGTGGCTGCTTTATTCGCAAATCGATGAGATAGTTAGCGATCTGATGTTGGTGGAGAACTTCCACTGAGCGGATAGAGGGCCACAGCCGTCTGCTTCCCGTGACCTTGGTTTCCCTTATCCTACCCATCCCCAATTCCGCGTCGGCTATAATTGATAGCTAGTCCAGTCACGCAGGAGTTGTCATGCCTCTGCACAAAACCGAGAACATCTGGCACAACGGCAAGCTCATCCCCTGGGATCAAGCCACCATCCACGTGATGTCGCACGTGGTCCACTATGGCTCGTCGGTATTCGAGGGAGTGCGCTGCTACGCCCCGCCCAGCGGGCCGGCGATTTTCCGCGCTCCGGAGCATATGCGGCGGCTGCTGGATTCGGCCAAGATTTACCGCATGGATGTCGATTTCAGCGTGGACGAGCTGGTTGCCGGGATGATCGACGTGGTGAAGGCAAATGGAGTGTGGCCGTGCTACGTGCGGCCGATCATTATCCGCGGGTACAGCGAACTGGGTGTGCACCCGCAGAATTGTCCGATTGAGGTTTATATCGCGAACTACCCCTGGGGCAAATACCTGGGTGGCGACGCGAGCGAGGGCGTCGATGTGTGCGTTTCCACCTGGACGCGGCTTGCGCCGAATACGCTTCCGGCCATGGCCAAGTCGGGCGCGAATTACATGAATTCGCAGCTCATCAAGATGGAGGCTGTGATCAACGGTTACGTCGAAGGCATTGCTCTGGACGTAAACGGGTACGTGAGCGAAGGTTCAGGCGAGAACGTGTTCGTGGTGCGGCAGGGCACGTTGCAAACCGCGCCTCTAGGCAATTCCGTGCTGCCCGGCATCACCCGCAATTCGGTGCTGCAGATCGCTCGAGAGCTGGGAATTCCGGTGGTGGAAGCGGGAATTCCGCGCGAGATGCTCTACATTTCGGACGAAGTTTTCTTTACGGGAACGGCGGCGGAAGTTACGCCGATTCGCTCGGTGGACAAGATTAGCGTCGGCGATGGCGTGATCGGACCGATCACTAAGGCGATTCAGAAAGAGTTCTATGCAATCGTGCGCGGTGAGAAGCCAGACCGCTTCGGTTGGCTGACGCCGGTGCCGGTGGGGAGTAAGCAGCCGGTCGGAGTATAGAGCGCAGGCGTTGCGGCCGGTGTCTTACAGAGCGTTGACCAAGTTAAAGAATTGTCATTCCGAGGAGCGGAGCGACGAGGAATCTGTTCTCTGCAGCCCGCTAGAGGAAGCAGATTCCTCGCATCGCTCGGAATGACAAATCGAGGCGGGTTTTCCCGCCCGATTAAACCCGCCGATTGCTCTCGCTCTAAGCTCCACACCACAGCACTTCGACGGGATACTTTCCGAAAGTGCGGTCGGACGTCAAGATAGTCATCTGTTCCACAATCGCCTGCGCAATGATCAGGCGGTCGAATGGATCGGCATGGTGACGCCCCAAGTTGTAAACACCAAGCGTATGATTTTGCGTGATGGAGAGAGAGCGAATACCTTGCTCAGACAATCTCTTCGGAATATAGAAGTTCGGCGGCTCCGGAAGATCAAATTTCCCCAGTTGCACCTTGATCGTAATTTCCCAGGAACTGACAGCCGATAGGTATAGTTCCGCGGCGCCATCCCGGATGACCTCGAGCCCAGCCTTGCCAATTTTTTCCGAGGGACCGACGCTCCACATCCACACCATAGTGTCGAGCAGATATCTCACTTGCGCTTCCGTTTGCGGGGCTTCGCGGAGTCAGGGATTTCTCCACCGTAAAAGGCGGCCAGCAAGTCGTCCGGCAAAACGTCAAAGTCATCGGCGATCCATATCTTGTCGCGATCCATTCCTAAGGGGCGGATTTTCTTTTTCTCCGGTTCAACCGCGACCAGCCGGGCAACCGGCACCCCGGCCCGCGCGATGGTGACTTCCTCTCCGGCCGCGACTCGCTGGAGAAGGCGGGAGAGGTGAGTCTTGGCCTGATGGATGTTGACTTCCATAAAAAACATAATAGACTAAGTCCGTGGACTAAGTCCATCAATGTAGGAACAGCTGCCGGTCCGCGGAGGTAAGCTCCGCAACCGGTTGGCAGGCTGCGCTCTGTTCATTTTCCTGTGCTCCCCTGTGTTCTCTGTGGTCAAGAAGTCTCACCACAGGCGACACAGAGGTCACAGGGTTCGGGCTTGGCGATGGCGGATTGTCCACTAAATGAATGAGTTCAGTCGGCTTGGGCGGCGCTGGGCGTTAGAGCGGTCTTGACGGTCTTTGCCGGTTTGTCCGGTTCGGCCCGCAGCCACTTGCGGATTTCGGGAAGCGCCGCCCGGGTCGCAATTTCTCCGGCGCGCACCAAGTCGGGTGTGTGTTCGAAGCAGTCATACTTGTAGCCGCTGACGTCGGGCTCGATGACGAGGTCGGCATAGGGTTTCCACAATCCGCTGTTCATCTCCTGCGCGATCGCGAAGCATTGCCCGATCACTTCCAGGACATTGCGCGGCCCGTCGCCGCCAGCCCATCTTCCTCGGAGATTGACCGCCAGCACGCGCTCCGCGCCCATTTGCCGCAGTGGCACGGTGGGCACGGCGTAAGACAGCATGCCGTCCACCAGCAGACGGCCATCAATTTTCACCGGCAGAAACATTCCCGGGTAAGCGCAACTGGCGCGCACCGGATCGACCAGCGGGCCGGTGCGGTAGACCACGCCTTCTCCACTGGAGAAGTCCGTGGCGGTTACGGCCAGCGGAATGCGGAGTTCCTCAAATGTTTTCACTTTGAGGATGCGGTTCAGAAAACCGGTCATGCGCTGATTGCTGGCGAAGCCCTGCCGCGAAAGCGTCCATTGCGCGAAAGTGCTGAAACGCACCTGGCTGGCGATCTTTTCAATTTCCGCCGGAGTCAGGCCGCTGCAGTAAGTCGCTCCGATGAGCGCACCTACGCTGGTCCCGGCTATAAACTTGATGGGAATGTTTTCTTCTTCGAGGACTTTGAGGACGCCGATATGAGCAATGCCACGGGCGAAGCCGCCGCCCAGGGCTAAGCCGATCCCGGCTGCATGCGGGGTGCTCGGGGAAAGGCCGGAAAGCTCTCGGCCCAACACCTTCACCGAACGAATAATCTTGCGTAAGCCGGCCACGGGAACCCCACGTCTCCTGGGCTTGCCAGGTATCCCGACTCTTATCTCAACTCTACAGCTAGCACATGAGATGCCACGACGCGCAGGCAAGGTTCGCTGGTACAGTGTCTCGGCCCCTCGATCTGGCGGGACTCGGAGCGTTTGCCAACGCCGCCTCCCGGTGACTAACTCCTCTGATCCTGATAACTTGAAGGCCCATGGTGCAAGAGATTTCAGCGGGGGGAGTAGTGGTGCGGTCGACCGCGGAAGGCTGGTCCGTGGCCGTGATTGAGCCCCAAAGAGAGCTTCCCGCCACCGCTAAGGTTGCGAAAAAAAGTGTACAAAAAGTGATACTGGCCCTACCCAAAGGCTTGCTGGACCCGGGGGAGAAACCTCAAGAAACAGCCCTCCGCGAGGTGCGCGAGGAGACCGGGATCACCGGCACCCCGGTTACGAAGCTTGCTGACATCAAGTACGTTTACGTACGCGCCTGGGGAGATAAGCAGCGAGTTTTTAAAATCGTCAGCTTCTACCTGCTGCGCTACCAATCGGGAGAAATCGATGAAATATCTCCCGACATGCGCATCGAAGTGAAGCGCGCCTTCTGGATGCCGCTAGAAGACGCGGGCCGGAAGCTTGCCTACAAGGGCGAACGGGAGATGATCGGCCGCGCCCGGGCTTACTTGAAATCTCATTCGGAGGTTTGACCTCATGGCGCGTACCGGGCATGTGGAGACGCACTTCACGGCGGGGAATTTCGTCCGCGATGTCGTGATTGGGATGGCGGACGGGCTTACCGTCCCGTTCGCGCTGGCCGCGGGTCTATCGGGCGCGGTGCAGTCCACGCGGCTGATCGTGGTGGGTGGTCTGGCGGAAATCGCCGCCGGCTCCATTGCCATGGGGCTGGGCGGTTATCTTGCCGCCCGTGGCGACGCGGAACACTATGAGCAGGAGCGCGAACGGGAAGAGCGTGAGGTGCGCGAGATTCCGGAAGAGGAGAAAGCCGAAGTCAGCCGGGTTTTTCATGCTTACGGCATGACTCCCGAGCAGAGCGTGCCGGTGGTCGAGGCGCTCAGTCAGCATCCCAAGGCTTGGGTGGATTTTATGATGCGATTTGAGTTGGGTCTGGAAGAGCCGGACCCACGGCGGGCGATCACGAGTGCAGCCACGATTGCCGGCGCATACGTTGCGGGAGGAATGATTCCGCTGTCGCCGTACATTATGCTTTCGAGCGCGGTACGTGGTCTCGAAATATCAGCGGTAGTAACGCTGGCTGCGCTCGGCATCTTCGGCTATTTGAAGGGGAGCTACACTGGCACGAATCCGTTGCGGGGTGCGTCCCAGACTATGGTCATTGGCGGTTTGGCGGCGGCCGCGGCGTTTGTGCTGGCCAAGCTGATCGCCTGAGAGGAGCCCGATTCGCAGCTTTTCTCTGCGTTCTCCGCGGCAGTTCTCCGAGTCCTCTGCGACTTAAGGTGTTGCCTCGGTCAATATCACAAAAATCTTAAATCGCCGAGAACGCGGAGGAAAGCAAGAACTAGGAAGGAACTCTTCCGGTGGCCTTCCGCTTCCCGCATAATGGATAGTGTGAATCCCCAATCTAGCCGCCTCCGGTTCGCGGCGCGTCTGCTGCTTCACCTGTTTCTGGTCATGGCCGTTGCGCCGTTGGCCTCTCCCCGCGCTAAACCGAAACCAGTCCCGCGGGATATTGACTACCTTTCCGCGCTCAATGCCGCTAACCGATTTCTCCAAGCCTGGCAGAGCCAGGATCACGAAACCGGCCTGATGATGATCAGCGACAGCGCCAAGCTGCGTATTTCCGAAGATCGCTTACAGGAATTTTTTTCGCCGGAGCCGGGCGCGGCTTATGAAATCGGCCATGGCAAGAAATTGCGCGCCGGACGCTACGCTTTCCCGGTTACTCTGTTGGAAGTTATCCCTACCCGGGAAGCCCAGCGAATTCACCAGCGGTTGTCGCAGGTTGTGGTCGTGAAGAGCGGGAAGAGGGATTGGGACATCGATCAACTGCCGTAGACTGGCGGATCAACATTATGAAGCATATTCACCGAGTCGCAATTCTAGGCGCCGGAACCATGGGCGCGCGGATCGCCGCGCACTTTGCCAACGCTGGGATCGCCAGCTATCTGCTCGATATCGTGCCAGCCGGCGCCGAAGGCGCCGCTCGCAACAAGATTGCCGCAGCAGGACTGGAGGCGGCCAAGAAATCCAAGCCTGCTGCATTCTTCGAGCCATCGCTGGCGCGCCTGGTGACCATTGGAAACTTCGACGACGATCTCGGAAGGCTCGCAGAGGCCGATTGGATCATCGAGGCCGTGGTGGAAAACCTGGAGATCAAACGGGCGCTGTTGAAGAAAGTTGAAGCCGTGCGCAAGCCCGGCACGATTGTGACCACCAATACGAGCGGCTTGCCGGTCAACAAAATTGCGGAAGGTTTTTCCGAGGACTTCCGGCGCTCGTGGCTTGGCACTCACTTCTTCAATCCGCCGCGCTATATGCGTCTGCTGGAGATCATTCCCACCCCCGAGACTGACCCGATAGCGATCGGGGCTGTTTTCCGCTTTGCTGACACGCATCTGGGCAAAGGCGTGGTCACAGCCAAAGACACGCCGAATTTCATCGGCAATCGTATCGGGACGTTCTCTGTGCTCAACGTCATGCGCCTGATGCAGGAGATGGACCTCAGCATCGAAGATGTGGACGCGCTGACTGGGCAGGCCGTAGGCTGGCCACGGTCGGCGACGTTCCGGACCATCGATCTGGTGGGCCTGGATATTTTGGGACATGTGGTCGGGAACATGGCAGAGGGCCTGAAGCTGCCTGATTTCTTCCGCCAGATGTTGGAACGCAAATGGCTGGGCGATAAGACTGGAGGCGGTTTCTACAAAAAAAATGTGGGGCGGGCGCCCTCGCCCGCCAATCCCGGCCAGGACGAGCGCCTAGCTCTCGATTGGAAGACTCTCGAATACCATCCGCGGCAGAAGCCCAAGTTTCCAGCGCTCGATATGGCAAAAAATGTCGAGGATACCGGCGAGCGGGTGCGCATGCTGCTCGGACTCAACGAAACCGGCCCACAAAAAGGAGACAAGGCCGGGGCCTTTCTCTGGTCTGCCTTGTCGGATTTGTGGACTTATTCCGCCAACCGCGTTCCCGAGATTTCCGACTCGGTGGTGGAGATTGATCGCGCCATGCGCCTGGGTTTCAACTGGGAGCTGGGGCCGTTTGAGTTGTGGGACGCCGCGGGAGTGCAAGCCACCGTCGAGCGCATGAAGAAAGAGGGCCGCGCGGTCGCTTCGAACGCCGAGATGTTGCTCGCGGCGGGGAAAAAGTCGTGGTACGCCGACGATCCCGCGACCACCTCAGGTCGCGCCTACTGGGATCTGAGAACAGATAACTATCAATCAGTTCAAGTTCCTCAAGGAGTTTGGTCGGTGGAGGTTGCCAAGAAGTCAAAAGGAGTTGTGAAGAAGAACTCGGGCGCGTCCTTAGTCGATATCGGCAATGGCGTGGCCTGCATCGAATTCCACTCCAAGATGAACACGCTCGGCACCGACATCGTGCAGTTTATTTCCCAGACATTGAAGCCCGGAGGTACAGGCGACAACTTCGACGCTTTTGTAATTACCAACGACGCCCCGAATTTCTCCGTGGGCGCGAATCTGATGTTGCTACTCATGTCGGTGCAGGAAGAAGAGTGGGATGATGTCGACCTCGCTATCCGTCAGTTCCAGGGCATGACCCAGGCCATTAAGTTTTCTCCCAAGCCGGTGGTGGTGGCGCCTTTCGGAATGACGCTGGGTGGAGGCACGGAGCTTTCGCTGCACGCCCCCGCACTCCAACCGCATGCCGAACTCTACATGGGACTGGTTGAAGTAGGAGTCGGATTGCTGCCCGGCGGCGGCGGCTGCAAGGAGATGCTGCTGCGGGCGGTCGACAGCGCCGGCTCGATTCGCCCCGGCGGCCGTAGTGAGTCCGTCGAGTTACTCGAGGCGATGAAGAAGGCGTTTGAGACGATTGCGACGGCTAAAGTTTCAACTTCGGCGTCCGAGGCGCGCGGCCTGGGGTTTCTGAGGAATTCTGACGGCATCAGCATGAACCGCGAGCGCGTGCTGGCCGACTCCAAAGCTCGGGCGCTGGAGCTTGTCCGCGCCGGTTACGAGCCCCCTTTGCCTCGCACTGATGTCCCCGCGCCGGGAGAGAACGTTCTGGCAATGCTGAAGCTGGGTATCCACCTGATGCGGCAGGGCGAATACATCACGGAGTACGAAGTGAAGCTGGGCACCAAAATCGCCGAAGTCCTGTGCGGTGGAAGCGTAACTCCGGGAACGCCGGTGAGCGAGCAGTACATCCTCGATCTGGAGCGGGAGGCGTTCAAGTCGCTGTGCGGCGAGAAGAAGACGCAGGAGCGGATACAGTACACGCTGAAGACGGGGAAGACGCTGAGGAATTGACGATGTCCGTTTCCAAATTGGGAGTGGTATTTTGAGTAGTGTGACGGCCAACCTATCCGCCATGCGTTTGGCTTCATAAGCTGGGGCCGGGCCCGTGGTGTAAATGGCAGCACATCAACCTGTCCAGCTGGAAGGTGCGGGTTCGAATCCCGTCGGGTCCACAGCGTCCCTGGTTTGGTAGGGAGGCTGCGAGGGGAGCCTCTGGACAGGCGGGCTCCTCAAGTAATGTTGACTTGCGCGGTCGCGGCTATGGATAATCTGTTTGATAGCTGGACAGGTTGAGGCACCGGGCCGGAAACGGCCCGGTTTGCTTTTTGCGTGCCAGTCAAAGCGCCATGTGGGAATTGGTCTGCTCTGTGAAGATGCATCTGCAGTCTATTGTGTGTTTTCCTCTATCGATAAGTGATGCGGCGTAGAATTGACCCCGATCAAGAGGAGGCCTAATGAAGCGGCTCTCGCTGTTCTGTGTTGCCCTTGTCCTCCTGACCGCCACTTTTTGCTCCGCCCAAGGGACCCTGGGACAGGCAGGAGATATCGCCAAACGCCTCGGCGTCGGTAGCGGTCTCAGCGACTCCAAGATCAACGCGGGTTTAAAGCAGGCGCTGCAAATTGGCGCGGAAAATTCGGTGAAGCTGGTCGGGCGCAAAGATGGATACTTCAGCAACGCCGCCATTAAAATTCTGATGCCCAAAAACCTGCAGCCTCTGGAAAAAGGGCTCCGCATGGTCGGCTATGGGGCGAAGATCGACGACTTTGTCCTCAGCATGAATCGCAGCGCCGAGGCGGCCGCTCCGGCGGCACGTAAGATTTTCGTCGACGCCATTACGTCTATGACATTTGACGATGCGCGGCAGATTCTCTCTGGCGGCGACACCGCTGCTACCGAATATTTCAAGCGCAAGACCACGCCACAACTCACCGCCGCATTCCGCCCAGTAGTGGACAAGACGATGGCTCAGAACGGCGTAACCCGCCAGTACAACGCTCTGGTCGGGCAGTACAAGACCCTTCCTTTCGCCAAGAGTCAGGATCTGGACATCACGAACTACGTGGTGGGCAAGGCGCTCGACGGACTTTTCTATGAGGTAAGTGAGGAAGAGCGCAAGATCCGCGAGGATCCGGCAAAACAGACCACGAGCCTGTTGAAGCAAGTCTTTGGTCGGTGAATCGGGATGGCAGTCGAGGACTTATGCCGACCGGCTAAGCAAGTCATCTAGAATAGAGGCTGGAGAATTTTATGCGGGAAGTTGTGATTGCCTCTTCGGTTCGCACGCCGGTGGGTCGCGCCTTCAAAGGCACGCTCCGGGCGACTCGTCCGGATGAACTGGGTGCCATCGCCATCAAGGGCGCGCTGCAGCGCGTGCCGCAAGTCGATCCCAAAGAGATTGAAGACGTCATTCTAGGTTGCGCCATGCCGGAGGCGGAGCAGGGAATGAATGTGGCGCGTATCGCCGCGCTGCGGGCTGGGCTGCCGGTCGAAGTGTCGGCAATGACCATCAATCGCTTCTGCTCGTCGGGCCTGCAGGCGATTGCCATGGCGGCGGAGCGCATTGGCAGCGGAGGGGCCGAGATCATCATCGCCGGCGGCACGGAGTCGATGAGCATGGTTCCCATGGGAGGAAACAAGATTTCGCCGAATCCCTGGCTGGTGGATCATTATCCGGATGCGTATCTTTCCATGGGATTAACAGCGGAACGGCTGGCGCAGCGCTTTGGAATAACGCGCGAGGCGGCGGACGAATTTTCGCTGCGCAGTCATCAGAAGGCACTGGCGGCGATAGCGGCTGGGAAGTTTGACGATGAGACAGTTGCAGTGCCGGTAAGCTTTGCAACTCCAAACGGCAATGGCCGAACCCCACACAAGCTCCATATCGAAGAGATCGCCTTCAAGATCGACGAAGGGCCGCGGGCCGATACTTCACTTACCGCGCTGGGTGCCCTTAAGCCGGCCTTCCACGTGAAAGGCACTGTGACCGCCGGTAATTCTTCCCAGATGTCGGATGGGGCGGCGGCGGCGGTGGTGATGTCCGCTGAACGCGCTCAAGCGCTTGGGATCAAGCCACTGGCGCGCTACCTCGCGTTTGCCACGGCGGGATACAAGCCGGAAGAGATGGGGCTAGGGCCGGTGTTCGCGATTCCGAAGGCTCTCAAGCTGGCGGGGCTCACGCTCTCCGACATTGACGTGATCGAGTTGAATGAGGCTTTCGCGGCGCAGGCACTGGCCGTGATCCAAGAAGCCGGGCTTGATCCGGAGCGCGTGAATCCTAACGGCGGCGGGATTGCGTTGGGACATCCTTTGGGATGTACTGGGGCGAAGCTCACCGCGACGGTGATTCGCGAGCTGAAGCGACGCGACGGCCGCTATGGGATGGTGACCATGTGCGTGGGTGGCGGCATGGGTGCTGCTGGCATATTTCAAAAGCTTTAACCACCAAGGACACAAAGGTACACGAAGGAAACCCAAGACTCTGAAGGGATGGCTTTCCTTCGTGGTACTTCGTGTCCTCAGTGGTTCACAGTTTTTTCTCCAAATTGTGACATCTGACCTAGCAAGCTGAGACGGCATTCAAAGACCATGGATTGAGGAGAACTGCCATGGCCACGTCACCGCTTCGAAGAATAGATGCCCAACAAGTTAGTCACGCTATCATCACTGCCGCGATGCGAGTCCACACCGAACTCGGGGCTGGGCTGCTTGAAAGCGCCTATACGGCATGCCTGCAACACGAATTGAGGGAAAACGAGTGTGGAGCATCCGCTCAGGTCGGCTTACCAGTTGTCTATCGCGGGGTCAAACTGGATCTCGGCTATCGCATGGATCTCGTAGTGGAGAACCTCGTCATCGTGGAAGTCAAGTCGGTCGATTGCATCTCACCGGTGCATCAGGCCCAAATCATCTCGTATCTCAAGCTCAGTGGTAAATCCCTCGGTCTGCTTATAAACTTCAATGTGGTGCATTTGAAGGATGGCATCAAACGCTTCGTGAATGGGAGCGGATGGAAATAAAGGCATCAACCACGAAGGGCACTAAGGTACACGAAGGAAAGCCTTGGTTTCCTTCGCGGACCTTCGTGTCCTTTGTGGTTAAGGGGGTTTGATGGCCACTACAATCGTCCCAACCGCCAAGATATCGGGCGGAAGCTTTCTACTGGAAGAGCGCCGAACCGCCGAAGTCTTCACACCCGAGGATTTCACCGAGCAGCACCTGCTTATCGGCCAAACGGCGGAGGAATTCGCCCTCAACGAAATCGTCCCCAACATCGAGAAGATGGAGCACAAGGATTTCTCCATCACCCGCGATCTGCTGAAGAAGGCCGGGGAACTTGGCCTGAGTTCGGTGGAGATTCCAGAAGCCTACGGCGGCCTGGAGATGGACAAAGTAACCGCCGCCGTTATTGCCGACCACATTGCCAAGTATGCGGGCTTCGCCACGACCTGGGGCGGCCATACCGGCATCGGCACCCTGCCGATCGTTTATTTCGGCACCGAGGAGCAGAAGAAAAAATATCTGCCACGGCTGGCGGCCGGAGAAATCATTGGGGCCTATGCTTTGTCGGAGGCATCTTCTGGTTCCGATGCCCTCAACTGCCGCGCCCGAGCGCAGCTCTCATCTGACGGTAGCCACTACCTGCTGAACGGCGAAAAGATGTGGATTACCAACGCCGGTTTCGCCGACCTGTTCACCGTCTTCGCCAAGGTCGATGGAGAAAAGTTTACCGCGTTTCTGGTGGAAAAGACTTTCCCCGGCTTCTCCATCGGCGGGGAAGAACACAAGATGGGCATCCGCGGATCGTCGACGTGTCCCTTAATCCTCAACGACTGCCAGGTGCCCGTGGAAAATGTGCTGGGCGAAATCGGGAAGGGGCACGTGATCGCCTTCAACATTCTGAACGTGGGCCGTTTCAAGCTGGGCGCCATGTGCGTGGGCGGCTCGCGAGTTTCGATTGCCAACGCCATTGGCTACGCCAAGCAGCGCAAGGCATTCAATAAAGTGATCGCCGACTTCGGTTTGGTGCGCGAGAAGCTGGCCAACATGGCAACGCTCATCTACGTAGGCGAAGCGCTGGTCTATCGCACGGTCGGCATGATGGACGTGGCGCTCGCCGAGGTGGACAAATCGGGGCCCGAGGCCGCCAGGGAGACTCGCAAGGCGATTGAGGAATATGCTGTTGAGTGCTCGATCATCAAAGTCTGGGGCTCGGAGATGATCGACTATGTCGTGGATGAGACGGTGCAGATTTACGGTGGCTACGGCTTCGTCGAGGAGTACCCAGCCGAACGAACCTACCGCGACGCTCGCATCAACCGCATTTTCGAGGGAACGAACGAAATCAACCGGCTCATCATCACGGGGTTCCTGCTGAAACGGGCGACGTCAGGGCAATTACCGCTCCTGCCCGCGATCAAGAAGTTGATGGACGAAGTGCTTGCCGGCCCATCTATGGGAGATGACATCGAAGGGCCGCTGGCGGAGGAGCGCAGGCTCGTGGCATCGGCCAAGAAGCTGGCGCTGTTTGCGGCTGGGGCGGCATCGCAGAAATACATGCAGGCGATTCAGGATCAGCAGGAGATCATGGGGGCCATCGCCGACCTGGTGATTGAAACCTACGCGATGGAATCGGCCGTGCTGCGGGCTCAGAAGCTGGTTGAGCGCAGCGGAGAGGCCGCGGCGGCGCTGCCGATCGCCATGACGCAGGTGTATCTGTCGCAGGCGATGGAGAAGATCGAAAGCGCGGCGAAAAGGATCATCGCTGCCGTGGCCGAAGGCGACATGCTGCGGACCCAGCTCGCGATCCTGCGCCGGCTGGGGAAACACGAGCCCTTTAACGTGATTGCATTGCGCCAGCAGATCGCGCAGAAGATGATCGATCGGGGGAAGTATGCGCTGGCTTAGGAATTAACTGCAGGGCACACAGAGGTCACGGGGAATCACACTGCACTTTTTCCGCTCGGTTTCTCTGGGCTTAGGCGGATTACCTATGAAATCACGACTACGGTTTCTCGTTACACTTTGTATCGTGCTGCTCCCCGCCGGGGCGCTTCTGGCGAAAGAGAGAGAGAATACGCCACCTGGGCAGAAAGTCCCTCCTTCCGAAGGCCTCGCCCTGACGCCTCCAATGGGGTGGAATAGCTGGAACAAGTTCGGGTGCGATGTTAGCGATGCCCTCTTGCGCAGTATGGCGGACGGAATGGTGAAGTCCGGCATGAAGGACGCCGGATATCAGTACATCGTGGTGGACGATTGTTGGCAGGTGAAGCGCGATGAGGACGGCAACATCGTTGCCGACGCGCGGCGCTTCCCCAGCGGCGTGAAAGCGGTCGCCGACTACATCCACTCTGTTGGCCTCAAATTCGGAATTTATTCTGACGCCGGCAGCAAAACCTGCGGAGGCCGCCCCGGAGGCCTGGGACATGAGTATCAGGACGCCCGCACCTATGCCGCATGGGGCGTGGATTACCTGAAATACGACTGGTGCAATACCACCACGCAGGATGCGAAATCGTCTTACGCCAACATTCGTCAGGCGCTCGATGCAAGCGGGCGTCCCATCGTCCTCAGCATATGCGAATGGGGCAACCATCAGCCGTGGCTGTGGGGCAAAGAAGTCGGCGGCAATCTTTGGCGCACGACTGGAGATATCAAGGACCGGTGGGCCGGCAGGGAAAAATGGCCGGGCGGGGATTGTTGTTCGAACGGCGTACTGGACATTGTGGACCAGCAGGTAGGTCTGGAGAGCTTTGCCGGTCCTGGGCACTGGAACGATCCCGACATGCTGGAAGTCGGCAACGGCGGCATGACAGACACAGAGTACCGCTCCCACTTCAGCCTGTGGGCCATGCTGGCCGCGCCTTTGATCGCCGGAAATGACCTTCGCATCATGACTCCGCAAATCCAGGAAATCCTGACAAATAAGGAAGTGATTGCGGTGGATCAGGATCCGCTGGGCATCGAAGGCAAGCACGTGGCGAAGCGCGGCGACCTGGAAGTTTGGGCCCGTCCCCTGCAAGGCGGCAACCGCGCCGTGATTTTGCTGAACCGGGGCGGCGAGGAAAAGGAAATTGGCGTGAGCTGGGAAGAGTTGGGCTATCCCGAGCACCTGACGGCGGCGGTGCGCGACTTGTGGCTGAAGAAGGACCTGGGAAAGTTCACCGGAACCTTTTCCGCATCGGTTCCTCCGCACGGCGTAGTAATGGTTACGGTGAAGCCGTGAATGTTTGAAGCGGTGAAAAGGATTAACCACGAAGGACACGAGGGTACACAAAGGAAACCCTTTCCCAGCAAACCTTCGTGAGACTTTGTGGTTAATGCCTTTGTGTTTTGCATCAAACTGCATTATCGGGCGACCTGCACTTCTTCCCACCGCTTCGCGCATCTATAATCCTCAGACCCGAAGTTCCGATCAGGAGAAGCGATGAAATACCGCAAGCTCGGCCGAACCGGTTTGGAAGTCAGCGAAATTGCCTGCGGGCTGTGGGGAATGAGCGGCTGGAGCGGCTCCGACGACCAAGAGTCCCTGGCGGCTCTGCAACTAGCGGTTGATCTTGGCTGCAACTTCTTCGATACGGCCTGGGCCTATGGCGATGGCAAAAGCGATGGCCTGCTGGGCGAGACTCTGGCCCGCAACTCCGGCAAGCGCCTCTATGCCGCTTCCAAGATTCCACCGATGAACCTGAAGTGGCCGGCTTCCCCAAAGGACAAGTATCGCGACGTGTTTCCAGCTTCTCACGTTTTGAAGTACGCGGATCTGATTCGCAAGCAGCTCAAGACGGACTCGATCGACCTGCTGCAATTTCACGTCTGGGAAGACGCCTGGGCCGACGAACCTGAATTCCGCTCAACGGTGGAGAAGCTGAAAAGCGAGGGCTGGATTCGCTTCTTCGGACTGAGCCTCAATCGCTGGGAGCCGGAGAACGGCATAAAGGCGCTGCGCACCGACCTGGTGGATGTCGTCCAGGTGATCTACAACATCTTCGATCAGGCGCCCGAAGACAAGCTGTTTCCCGTCTGCCAGGAGCTGAACGTCGGCGTGATTGCCCGCGTGCCGCTCGATGAAGGCAGCCTGGGCGGAAAGATGACGCCGGAAACCAAATTTCCCGCGAGCGACTGGCGCTCGCGGTATTTTGGCCCGGAGAATATGGCTGCGACGCTGCCGCGCGTGGAGAAGCTGAAAGCCATCGTTCCGCCGTCGATGAATTTGCCGGAGATGGCGCTGCGCTTTATTTACGGGCATCCCGCGGTAAGTACGACCATCGCCGGCATGAGGAAGCACAGCCATGTGCGCGAGAACATCGCCACCAGCGACGCCGGGCCGCTGGATGCGGCGCTGATGCAGAAGCTGAAAGCGCATCGGTGGGATCGGGCGCCGCAGAGGTGGTCGGACTAGGAGCCGCCCCATTCATTTCATAAATGCGTCATCGGAGACATCAACGTTTGTGGATACTCGGAGTGCCTCCAACTAAGTGCAAAGCTTCTTCATAATCGCCACCGAAATCAATCCGCGTGATTTCGCTCAGTCGATAGGACTTTGGCTTGCGGTCCCAGCATGCGTCTGGTCCGATTTCGAGCAGTGACACGCGATCTTTGCTTAAATCGGCGACGCGACCGATGTGGCAGATGCTAGGATCGACGTGCTCCCGGTGAATCGTTACCAGGGGGAATGCGCGACTTGCTGTCAACAATAGTTCTGGGAGGCTGCCCACAATTACCGGGGGCTTTTTCGGCATTCGCAACCCACGCTTCTTCAGCGCTGCTTCAGCAAATCGGGCATACTTGGCTGGCACCTGCAACCTCCGCACATCTGACACACGAAAGCACTGAAAGCCGTTGAATCGGATGCCATCGCTGACGAGCGCGACAAGGAAGAACTGCGGGCCGATGTCGATTACGTAACCGTTGACCGAACCCTGCTCGAACGGACGCGTAAACTTCACCAGTATCTTGTCCCGAAGAGCTAAAGCTAGCTGACGTTGTTTTTTGGGCATCGGTGGTTGCTTTAGGTCTTCGCCAAGTTTAGCTGAGGGATCCGGATTCTTGATCCTACCGAGTCGTGTACGAGACTGTTCATCGAGATAGCTCCACTCACTTACTTACCACCTGCAGCGGCACACTCTGCGTCTCCGCTGAACTAGGCCCAACCATAATGTCGAACGCTCCCGGCTCGACCACTCGGTTCATATTCACATCGAGCATTGACAGCGCCTCGGGCGTGAGCTTGAATTCCACCGTCGTCTTCTCGCCGGGCTTCAGCGTCACCCGGCGGAAGGCTCTTAGCTGCTCCACCGGCTGCGTGACCGACGCCACTCTCTGATGAATGTATAGTTCGGCCACTTCATCGCCTTCGCGATTGCCGGTGTTGGTGATGTCTACGTGGACGGTCGCGCTGCCGGCGGTGCCGATCGTTTCCGGGTCGACCTTGAGGTTGTCGAAGCGGAAAGTTGTGTAGCTTAGGCCGTAACCGAAGGGGAACAGCGGTTTGCGCCCCACAAATAAGTACGACCGGTTCGCCGAGGGCTTGTGGTTGTAGTAGTCGGGCAGCTCGCCGACCGAGCGCGGGAACGTGATGGGCAGCTTTCCGCCGGGGTTGACGTCGCCGAAAAGTACATTCGCCGCCGCGACTCCGCCTTGCTCTCCCAGGTACCAGCCTTCGAGAATCGCCGGCACGTGCTCCTTGATGTAATTGATCGACAGCGGGCGGCCGTTGATCAGCAGAACCACCGTCGGAGTTCCGGTCTCGACTACCGCCTTCACTAACGCATCCTGCGCTCCGATCAAATCCAGCGAGTCGCGGTCGCCCAGGTGCTGCTCCGACCAGGCTTCGCGATTGGTGTGTTCGTTCTCGCCGACGACTACGATCGCAACCTCCGCTTTGCGCGCGGCCGCGGCTGCCGCCTGAATCTCCGCCGCATCAGCCTTGGGATCGGGCAGCTCAACCTTATTTTCGTACCACGCGGCCCAGCCAACTTTGCCCAAGGTAATTTTGCAGCCTTCCGAGTAAAGCACTTTCACGCCCGGGCCCACGTGGCTGCGAATGCCGTCGAGAATGCTCACGCCGTTGCCGGGGCCGGGGTCGCGGCCGTATCCGCCCTGATGCACGTCGGCGGCATTTGGCCCGATCACGGCGATGGTCTTGACCTTCTTTAAATCGATCGGCAGCAGGTTGCCATCATTCTTCAGCAGCACGATCGCTTCCTGCGCCGCCTTTACCGCTAGCTGCTTGTGCTCAGGGTTATTGGTGATTCGCTGCGTATAGTCCGGGTCGACATACGGATTTTCGAACAGTCCCAGACGAAACTTCGCCGCCAGCACCCGCGAAACCGCCAGGTCCACCTCCGCCTCAGGAACCTTGCCCTGCTGCACCTGCTCGATCAGGGTTCGATACACCGAGCCGTCGGACAAATCGAAATCAACGCCAGCGGCGAGCGCCTTTCGCGCGGCTTCGGCTTTGTCGGCTGCAACATGGTGGGTTTCAACCAGCATCTGCAGGCCGCCGCCGTCGGAGGTCACGTAGCCGCGGAAGTCCCACTCCTGGCGAAGCACGCGGTCGAGCAGCCAGCGATTGATATGCGACGGGATGCCGTCAATCTCGTTGTACGAAGCCATCACGCTGCCGACGTGGGCTTCCTGAACTGCGGCCTGGAAGGGCAAGAAGAACGACTCACGCAGCACCCGCTCCGAATAATTCGCCGGCGCGGTGTTGGTGCCGCCCTCGGGCTGGCCATGCGCCGCGAAGTGCTTGGCGGTCGCCATCACATGGTGGCGGTCGATCATGAAGTTCGGGCCCTGCAGTCCCTCAATAGCAGCCACGCCCATGCGCGAGATCAGGAATGCGTCTTCGCCGTAGGTCTCCTCGGTTCGGCCCCAGCGGGGTTCGCGCGCCATGTCGAGCACGGGCGTGAAAGCTTGATGAGCGCCCGCCGAAGCCATTTCATCTCCGGCGGCGGAAAAGACCTGCTGCACCAGAGCCGGATCCCAAGTGCTGGCCAAGCCGAGCACCTGTGGAAAGCTGGTTGAGCCAAACGCCATGTACCCATGCAACGCCTCACCGAAAAAGATCGCGGGAATTCCGAGGCGGGTTTTTTCCACATAGAACTTCTGAATTTCGTTGCGCAGCACGGCTGCGTCATGCGGAGTCATCTGCGAGTCCTCTTTGTAGAGCTGCGCCATGCCCTCGCGCAGGCGCTTGCTCTCCGGGTCGTCGCCTTCGAACAAAGGACGGCGGCGCCCACCGGCCAATTGATCCACTTTTTCTTCCAAAGTCATCCGCGGCAGCAGGTCTGCAACACGCTCTTCAATGGTGAGTTTTGGATTGCGGTAGGCAGGCTGGGATTCCTGGGCAGCGGCGCTCACGGCCAAAAGCGGCAAAATAACGCAACAAAGGTGGAGGCGCATAAGGACTCCGGTCTTCGGCTTGGACCGCTTAGCTTACCGCAGCCCTTGCTCCGGTATGAATAGAAAATCGTTTTTTTTCGGCCCCGGCAATTTTAACGGCGGCGGAAATTAGGATAAACTCTCCATTCTGCTTTGCGGACCCTGGAGGTCGATCATCAACGTTCTTGGCATTGACGTAGGCACTGGCGGCACGCGCGCGCTGGTCATTGACGAGCAGGGAAAACTCCTCGCCTCGGCCACCGAGGAACACGCACCGTTTACGTCACCGGAAATCGGCTGGGCGGAGCAGAATCCCGAAGACTGGTGGCGAGCCTGCGGCATCGCAGTGCAGAAGGCGCTCGCGAAAGGAAACCTGCGGCCAGACGACATCGCCTGCGTGGGCTTCTCCGGGCAGATGCACGGCGCCGTCATGCTCGACGAGCAGGACCGCGTGGTGCGGCCCGCACTGATCTGGTGCGACGTGCGCACCCAGGAACAGTGCGAGCAGTTGAATCAGAAGATCGGCGCCGAGCGCATTATTCAGCTCACTTGCAATCCGGCGCTCACCAATTTCACGCTGACGAAATTTCTGTGGGTGCGCCAGCACGAGCCGGAAAACTGGAAGCGCGTGCGTTCGGTGATGCTGCCCAAGGACTATGTCCGCTTCCGCCTCACCGGAGAGCGCGCCATCGACATGGCCGACGCCTCCGGCACGCTGATGCTGGACGTGGCCAACCGGCGCTGGTCGAAGGAAATGCTGGCAGCCGCCGAGATCGATGAAAGAATGCTGCCCGGGCTTTTCGAATCACCCGATGTCTGCGGCAAAGTTTCCGCCGCGGGCGCAGCCGCGACCGGACTTAAGCAGGGAACCCCAGTAGTGGCCGGCGCCGGCGATCAGGCTGCGGGCGCAACCGGAATGGGCATCGTTGTCCCGGGCGCGGTCAGCGCCACCATCGGCACCTCCGGCGTAGTTTTTGCGGCCACCGATCGTCCCGCGCTCGATCCCAAAGGACGCCTGCACACTTTCTGCCACGCCATCCCCGGGCGCTGGCACATGATGGGCGTAACCCAGGCCGCCGGACTTTCGCTGCGCTGGTTCCGCGATCAGTTCGGAGCCGGAGCCGATGACGGCCGGGACCCCTACGAACGCCTCACTGACGAAGCCGCGCGCATTGCTCCGGGCTGCGACGGCCTGCTCTGGACACCGTATCTGATGGGCGAGCGCACTCCCCATCTCGACGCGCAAGCCCGGGCGGCGCTGGTTGGGCTTACCGCCTCCCACACCCGGGCCCACGTGATTCGCGCAATTCTCGAAGGCGTGGCGTTTAGCCTGCGCGATACGTTTACAATATTCTCCGGAATGAACGTTCCGGTTCGCAGCATTCGCCTGGGCGGAGGCGGAGCGCGGTCGGGGCTGTGGAGACAAATTCAGGCGGACGTGTACGTACACGAAGTTGAGATTGTCGAGGCGGAAGAAGGCGCTGCCTATGGCGCGGCAATTCTAGCCGGCGTCGGGGCGAAAATGTGGCCTTCGGTCGATGCCGCGTGTAGTGCGGTGGTGCGTGTGGCGCAGCGCGTCCGCCCCAATCCTGACGCTGTCGCAGTGATGAACAAAAGTTATGCCGCGTACCAGCGGGTTTATCCGGCTACGCGGGCGATTTTCAATCCCTAACCGGACGCTACTCATGCTCAGAGCGCGCCCAGAAGGAACTTCATGAAGAACGGCAATTACGCCCCCCGGCCCGAACACAAATTCACCTTCGGGCTCTGGACCCTCGGCAACCGCGGTCGCGATCCTTTTGGCGACGCTGTTCGTGCGCCAATCTCTCCCCTTGATATTGTGGCCATGCTCGGCGAAGTAGGCGCGTGGGGCGTGAATTTGCACGACAACGATCTGGTTCCGATCGATGCCAAGCCTTCCGAGCGCGACCAGATCGTCCGCGACTTCAAGAAGGCCTGCGAAAAGCACAAGATCGTCGTTCCCATGGCGACGGTGAACTTGTTCTTTCATCCGGTGTTTCGCGACGGAGCTTTCACCTCGAACGATCCCGAAGTCCGCGCCTACGCGGTGCAGAAAACCCTGCGCGCCATGGATCTCGGCGCCGAACTAGGCGCGAAGATTTTCGTGCTCTGGGGCGGACGGGAAGGCGCCGAGACCGACGCCTGCCGCCGTGGCGATGACGCTGTCAAGCGTCTGCGCGAAGCGGTGAACTACCTCTGCGACTACTCGATCGACAAGGGTTACGACTACAAGTTCGCGCTCGAGGCCAAGCCCAACGAGCCGCGCGGCGACATCTACATGTCGACCACCGGCCACTATCTGGGTTTTATTCCTACGCTCGACCATCCGGAACTCGTAGGCGTGAATCCCGAAGTCGCGCACGAGACCATGGCCGGACTCAACTTCGTTCACGGCGTGGCGCAGGCCTGGGAAGCGGGCAAGCTTTTCCATATCGATCTGAACGACCAATATCCCGGCCGCTACGATCAGGACTTCCGATTTGGTGCAGCGAATCTGAAGTCCGCGTTTTTCCTGGTGAAGTTCCTGGAAGATGTTGGCTACTCCGGCTCGCGCCACTTCGACGCGCACGCCTACCGCACCGAGGACTACGAGGGCGTAAAGGATTTCGCCCGCGGCTGCATGCGTACTTACGTGATTCTGAAAGAGAAGGCCGCGATTTGGAATGCGGATAAGGAAATCCGGGCGATCCTGAAAGAGATTTCGGATGGCGGCAGTAATGTTCCTGTAGTAGGTGGCTATTCCACCAAGGGAGCGACGGCGCTGCTGAAGCACGTCTTTGATAAGGATGCCATCATGAAGAAGCGTCTGCCCTACGAGCGGCTGGATCAGCTTACGGTGGATATTCTGGTGGGTGCGCGTTAAAGCGCGCCGACAAATCTGAGGAACATGTGGGCGCGGACGCCTCGTCCGCGCGCCTCGGGGAGCTAGCTCGCACCCGGACGAGGCGTGCGGGCTACGTAAATCGCTCGCCGGAAAACCCTGCTAAGTTCTTGCGGAGCCTTTGGCGTTCACCGAACCTTCCGTGGTAATACGCCGGGCTTTGCATATCTTCTGCGCCACGTCGACCACGGCGTCATTGATCTGCTTTTCATCCGCTGAAATCACTGAGCTGGCAGCCAGCGTAAAAAGTACCGCGTCCTGCTGATTATCAAAGTAGAGAACCACCTGATTTGCTGCCATGAAATCCTCCCAGGAGTATTTCAAGAAATGATATGCCGGTTTCGGCGGAGGCCGGAGGTACTCTTTTGGTCCCTGGGCCCGACTCACCTAGGCTCGACGCGAACTAAACCGCAGAGGGCACAGGGGGAACACAGAGGCTACTCAGAGTTTTTCCCAGTCACTTGGAGCGGACCAGGGCCATGGTGGTCACGTCATTATGGGTCGGCGGCGTCCTCATGAATTGGCGGACGCCATCGAGAGTGGCCACGCAAAGTTCCTTGGCACTCTCACCGTTGGCCTTTTGCAGGCCTTCCTTCACCCGCTCCAGGCCAAATTCCTGGCCATCGCGCTTACCTTCGATCAGGCCCCTGGAAACCAGCAGCATGGCCGCTCCGGGTTCGAGAACCACCACACCGGCATCGCAGGTGGCATGGGAAAACAGGCCTAAGGGCAGGCCGGTGGCTGGCAGTTCGGTCACGCCAGTTTGGTTGCGCACCAGCCCTGGAGTGTGGCCGGTATTGAAATAACTGACGATGCCAATATCTTCGTTATAGCAGCCCACAAAAGCCGGTGTGGGGCATACGCATTCCGCGGCATTCAGGACAGCACGATTGAGTTCGAGACAAAGCTCGATCATGGCGTCGGCCTCATTGATGTCATCCTCGGCGAGGAGGGAGGCTCCGAGCGAACGAAAGCTGTTCTGGGCGGCGCAGATTACGCCACGCGTGCCCTCCACGTCCCCGGCGGCGTCGAAGAGCCCAAATAGAACCCGGCCGGGGTGTACGCGGATGAAATCGTAGAAATCGCCGGCCTGCCGTTGCCCATAGTAAACCGCGGCGATCCCGCCTTCCCGAACCTCGGGGGCCTCGGACGGCAGGGGTTCGCAAGGCAGACCCTGGGGACGCTTGACGCGATTGAACAGCGAGCGCATTTTCCTCCTGTTGATCTTCCTGCTATTGATCCGGGAAAGTAACACAGAAGCGAGCAGCTTTCCAGTATTTCTATTTGCGATTTTCGGTTGAAATCGCGACGCCGCTCCCCTAATCCCCGTACTTCCCAATGAGGTACTTGCCCACCTCGGTTTGCAGCTCTCCATAGTCGGAATGGATGGTGGCGCGAATGGCTGCCTCGGTGGAGCTGCCTTGCGCCAGCTTTTGCAGGATTTGCTGCAAATCACTCATGCCGTAGGTGTCATTGATGTATTGCGCAGCGGCCAGGGATTCGTCATAGGCCAGAGCCGCCTCCAGGGGAGAGAAGCGCATGAAGCTGCCTTCCAGGGCGTTGAAGGGAATCTCATGCTGCACCTGGAAAAGCTCGGCCAGGCGGCGCCCGTTGGAGAGCGATTTGGGCTCCAGCGCCTGCGCAATGCCCTCGTGCAGCCACTGCGGACATCTTCCACCCGAAATGTAGTTAATAAAGGAATGCGCCAGTTCGTGCTTGAGCACGCGGGCCATTTCCGGCGTGACCGCATTCAGGCCTTCGACCGGTATGCGCAGCTTGCCGTCGTTGACCGCACCGCTCCAGGAGGGCGCCTGCGTAACATCAAAGAAGGACTGCCCGGTGTATAGGATGACCGGGATGCTGCTGCGAGGAGCCGACCCGAGCTGGCGAACCAAATCATCGTAGTCCGCTTCGAGTATCCCGACCAACTGGCGGCGCAAGACCTCCGAGGTCTGCTGACCTTCGTAGCGCAGGGTAAAGTGGCTGCTTTCGCGCTGGGTGTAATCGGCTTCCGCGTTGGCATCGCGCTGCGCTTTGGCCAGCAATTGCTGGATGGTGGCATCGGGACGGAGTTCCAGAGACCGTTTCCAGCTACGGATGGCATTGCGGGTGTGGTCCCCGGCAAACTGGGCATAGCCAAGCACATCGAGGGCATCCGGGGAATCGGGAGCGATGCGGACGGCATGTTCGGCATAAGGCAGAGCATCGGCGGGATTGCCGGTCCTCACCAGAAGGGCGGCGAGATAGTTCAGAATGGTGGGGTTTTCCCGGTCGAAGCGCACAGCGGTTTCGAAATAAGTGCGGCCCTTGGCAAAGTCACCGTGATCGAACTCGTGCTTGCCGGCAATGAAGTATCCAGCAGCGGCCGTGGCAGCATCGCCGGACTCTAGGGCGCGCAAGGCGTCGGAATCGACGCCGCCATCATGGATGATTTTGTCGGCGAGTTCGGGGTCGCCCTTTAGCGTGCTCGACGGCGCAAACGCCGGCACATCGTGGGAAGCGCTACCTGAAGAGGCGTATTCGGGAGGCATGCCCCCGGCCTCGATGTGGTCGACTGAAGATTTTGGGATGGCGTACGAGTTGTCGCCAAGGTCGTATTCTATGTGAGTGCCATTTTCGTGGACGTGATCGGCCCAGATGGTGCGGCCGTTTTTGAGGTGAATGACCTCCGCCGGCGCACAGACTGCGGCGCACGTCAAAAACAGGAAAAGCGAGCCGAAAGAAAACAAAAGGTGACAGATGCGCACACTGTGGCGCATTCTAGAACACCGGAAGTGGTGGGGCGTAGGTGACAAAGGTAATCAGGCCGGTTCGTGCATTGGGACGAGTCGCGTTGTGCCTGCTGGCTCTGGCGATGGTTCCGAGCTGGGGGCAAACGCCTGCATCTGGGGGAAGTCCTGCCAGCGAAAACGCAGTTCCGCCGGTGCAGCATTACCAATCCGCCGAAAAACTCTATCTGCAACTTGGGGGCGTCGGGCTGGACCCGGCGCGGGTATTCCGCGTACGCGATGTATCCTTCACGCGAGCGGCGGTCCACATCACCCTGGAGGATGGGACCATCGCCTTCACCCAGGACGTGGAAGGGCGAGTTACGGGAGCCTTCTTCGAAGGCGATGGGGAAGTCCTGCTGATGCCGCCAGACCGGGTGGAGCGTGCCTCTATGGCGCTGTTCACCGGCGCAGCGATCCTGGAAGAAGCCTTTGCCACCGCTTACTTCCGCTTCAACGACGACACCTTCAGCGAACTGCGGCCATACCTGAGACCCGCGGGCGATCCCCAGGAGTTTGTCACCCAATGGAACGAAACGTCACGCAATCTGGCGAAGACTGATGCTCTGCGGCTGCTGCTGACCTTCAGCCAGTTCCTGCCCATTGCCGGACAAGATGGAATCGGCAGCAGAGCGCCAGCCGCCGGCGACCATCTGTTGCACGCACGTATGCAAGGACGGAAGCTAGGCGTGTTTGACATCTATTTTGACACGCTTTTGCAGGAGCAGATCCGGGCGGGACAACCGAGAGATGTGGAAGGTCAGGCCTATTACGATGTGTGGACGTCGTTCTCCGCTAAGGAGCAGGGAACCCGGCCCGGGAAGGAAAGCGGTGACGCGGAAGGCGATGCGGATGCAATCAGCATTTCCAGTTACAAGATTCGATCCGCAGTCAAACTTCCAAGCGAACTGGCAGCTGAGGCAGTTTTGCAGGTGGAAGTGGGAGCGCACGGTGCCGGGCAGCGCGCGCTATTGTTTGAGCTATCGCGATTTCTTCAGGTCGAGAAGGTCGAAGCTAACGGAGCCGCGGTCGAATTCATTCACAACCCGGCAATCGAGGGTACGGAACTGGCACATCGGGGAGATGATCTGGTCGCAGTCGTGCTGCCAGCCCCACTGCGCGCCGGACAGCGCCTGGAACTCCGCTTTGTGTATCGCGGGGATGTGCTCTCCGAGGCGGGAGGCGGACTGTTGTACGTCGGGGCGCGGGGCACCTGGTATCCCAACCTCGGACCGGCAATGTCCAACTTCGACCTGGAGTTTCAATATCCCGCGGGCTGGACCCTGGTGGCAACGGGCAAGCTCGAAGCGAAGCCGGCGTCCAACTCCAGCCAGCCCGCCCAGGCTGCCAATGTGCCTGCGGGAGAGCAGACGGCGCATTTTGTTTCCGAGCGCCGCATCCCCTTGGCGGGGTTCAACCTGGGTAAGTATTCCAGGGCGGTAGCTCATGCCGGAGCGGTGACGGTGAATGCCTACGCCGGCGAATCCATGGAACGCGGCTTTCCCCAAGGCGCGGAGGACTCGGGCATTGGGAAAATGCCCACCACGCAAATGTCTCGAGATCAGCCCATGATGATGTCGCCAGGAGCGCTCTCGCCGGCGCGCGCCGCGCCCCAAGTCGCGGAGATTGCCGCCCACGCTGTGGAGTTCTTTTCGAGGCGGTTTGGGCCGTATCCCTACGACAGTCTCTCTGTGACGCAGATGCCTGGAGTGGTGAGCCAGGGCTGGCCGGGCCTGATCTTCCTCTCCAGTTTCGCGTTCTTGACCCCGGAGGAGAAAGCCGAGATACGCATGAATGCGCTGGAAAGGACACTCAGTAGAGGAGTGATCGCGCACGAGACGGCTCATCAGTGGTGGGGCGATTTGATGGGCTGGAGTACCTATCACGATCAATGGATCGTGGAATCATTGGCGGAATATAGTTCGCTCATGATGCTGGAGACCGAAAAGCCAGCGCAGTTTCGGGCGGTGCTGGATAAATATCGCGAAGACCTTCTGGCCAAGGGCAAGAACGGCGTGCCCGAGATGGCCGCGGGCCCGGTGACGTTGGGAACGCGGCTTTCGAACTCCCAGTTTCCGTTGGGCTACGAGGCCATCAGTTATGGACGGGGAACTTGGCTGTTCCACATGCTGAGGACCATGATGCGCGATGCGGAACCGAAGAGTGCTAAGTACCGTTTGGGTGCTGACGCCGCCGCCGATGAGCCGTTCGTGCGAACCTTGCGCAAGCTTCGGGAACGCTATGAAGGAAAAACCATCACCACGCGTAATCTTCTGCAGGTCTTCGAAGAGGAGCTTCCTCCTTCCTTGTGGTATGAGGGAAAGAAGTCGCTGGATTGGTTCTACCAGGGTTGGCTAACCGGAACGGCGATTCCCCGCCTGGAATTGACGGGAGTCCAATACACCGATAAGTCTGGCTCGACCACGGTGACAGGTACGATCTTGCAGAAAGATGCGCCCGATGATCTGGTGACGTCGGTTCCACTTTATGTGACGGTCGCGGGAAAGAGTGTTCTGCTTGGACGCGTGTTCGCAGATGGTCCGGAGACCGGATTTCATTTGGCCGCACCGGCGGGAGCACGGAAGGTCGTGGTGGATCCGAATCAGACTCTGCTGACGCGGCCTAGATAGATGTTTCTCATGGATGTACGCCGGACTCATTTCCAGTTCAGGAAAGATTCCCGCAGTTTCTTGCGCATTGTTCCCGAAAACTTTCGGTGGCGTTTGGGTTTTCCTTCCAGCGCAACTGTAAGCTTCCTCGAAGTGCGTTTAACTCATTGATTCCGAGCGGATCAAAAAGCCAAAGTGGCGTCGCGCGGCAGATGGAAGCCAAGGTGCAGCAGTGTTCGAAGCCGACCGGAGGAATGTGTGAGCACTCAACCCTCAGAGCCAGAGCTGACGCCGGAACCGTTGCTGACTTCAGTGAACACCGGTGTACAGCGAGTGGCAGCGACCATTCTTCTGGTGGAAGATGAACATTTTGTACGCGAAGTGACTGCCGAAGTGCTTGTTTTCGCCGGTTATCAAGTATTGAAAGCGCGGACTGCGGCCGAAGCGGCGACGGCGTTCCGCGGCTGCGGGGAGAATGTGCAACTCCTACTTACCGATGTGGTGCTTCCGGGCCGGAATGGCCGCGCCCTGGCTAGCGATCTGCGCACGGCACATCCCGGACTAAAAACCATTTTCATCTCCGGTTATCCGGAAAACGAGGTCACGAAGCTCGGCTTGCAGGAGCCGGGTTTGTTCTACTTGCCGAAGCCGTTTTCGGTTGCGTCATTGGTGAAAAAAGTCCGGCAAGTATTGGGAGAAGACGATCGCAAAGCAGCGGAAGCATAGATCAAGCCGAAACGCGTGGCCGATAATGCGTAGCCTGGAGAATTTGCTCTGGGATTTGCAGTAGGGGGCAACGACACACTGCAGAACGCCACCGGCCTCGGGCAGGAGCGGGGGCATCCCGTATACGGTGCAACTGGCCTCGTCCTGATCTACGGTCAACTCCTTCACCGACGATGGCTTGCATGCCGAGCCGGCCATTGCGGCCCATTTCAGTCGTCCGCAACCAGGACGCGCTTCATCTGCGAGTTAGTGTGTTCTTGGTTCATCGCGCTCGATACAAAAGGCTCACCAGACGGCGGACTTCCTCCATGTAGGCTTCCAACTCGAAAGTAAACCGAGCCCAGTCAAAATTTTGCAGTGCGGGACATTCCTGCAACAAAATGCCGAAGCCGGGTTCCTCCAGGAAGTTGATCTGCCGCTCTTCGACATAGCCGTAGCCCAGTCCTTCCATTCGGCACAGCAGGTCGCTAAGAGCCACCAGAGCCACCAGATCTCGACTCGAGGTGGCGCGAGAGGCGTCATGGTGGCAGTTCACGACTTCGATGAGATCTGGGGTGAGATGCCAGCGCTCGGCAACCATTTTCCCGGTCTCGCAATGGGTGAGACCCAGTGTGGTCAGTTCCGCTTCGTGTAGCGGGATGTGCCTTGCCGTAGCCAAATTGAGGCTGGCGCTGAACTCGCGAGGCAAAATCCAGATGTGAGCGACGATTCCGATGTCGTGCAGCAAACCGGCCAGATAAGCCTTGCCCGCGTCGGGATATCCAATTCGTCTGGCAAACTGGCGGCATACTAGAGCGCACCCCAGGGAATGCTCCCAAAACACGACCGGATCCAGACTGGTTTTCTCTTCTGGCAGTAGTTTCATGACGGAACAAGATACGGCGATATCGCGCATGCGCTGCAGACCGAGGGCGACCACCGCGCTGCGAATGTTGTCCACGGTCTGCCAGTGTCCGAAGATATAAACGTCGACCACATTGGTGCAGGTGTCAAAGGCCAGATTCCACACATGCTCGATGATCATCGCCCGGGTAATGCGCCGCCCGGCGTTACGCATCAGATATTCGAGCAGCGCGAATTCCTTCGACGTCAGCTCAATGCGCCGCCCCGCCCGCTCCACCCGCCGCTCTACCCGATCGATCTTCAAGTCATCCACCGTCAGCATCGACTCCGCCGGCAAATGGCTGCGGCGCAGCAGAGCGCGAATCCGCGCCGACAGCTCGGTGAAGGAGAACGGCTTCACCAGATAATCGTCCGCTCCCAGGTCCAGGCACTGCACCCGGTCTTCCACCCGCGCTCTCCCGGTCAGAACCAGAATCGGTACGCTGGGTTTCCGCGTACGCAGATGGCGCAGAATCGAGACTCCATCCAGGCGCGGCAGGTTGAGGTCCAGCACCACCAGGTCATAGGCCAATTCGCTGGCCAGCGATCGCGCCTGTTCGCCATCCGCCGACACATCCACCGCGTAGTGTTCCGCCTCTAGGCCTTTTCTCACGAAACCGGCCAGTGCGGGATCATCTTCTGCAATCAGCATGCGCATGAGTTCCCTCTAATAGATAGTTCGATTCTTAGACGAGAGTCCCTGTTAGGACAAGGAGTTAGGCATGACACGAAAGTACGTGCTTCCGGGAATGGAACGCGTGACGGAAACGGAACAGGAAAGCAGGACTTAGCACTTGGCAATTAGCACTTAGCCCCTTAAGACTTCTGCCGCTCCCGGCAAATCCCTCATTGGCTAAGTGGCAAACTGCTAAGTGCTAAGTGCCGTTTTTCCCCGAACCCGCACTGCTACTCACCTCCCTTCCACTGGCCGGGGATAATTGTTCAACATTCCAGTCGGGGGAAAGGACCGCCAAACCATTGGACCTGTGGAGCGAGCGAACTCTAAGGCCTCTGTTCATGCCCGGAGGGTTCCTGCTGCTAGTTGCCGTGGTGCTGCTGCAAAGCGGCTTGGTTTCCGCTCCCACCGCCGCCGTTAATTCCTTTTACTACGTGGTCTTTGCCGCGGGAATCGCGCTTGCGTGGCGCTTCCACACCAGCCGGGTGCTGCTTGTGCTGCTGGTCTTGCTTCTAGCTCATCGCGCCGTCGAATTCTTCTCCGTGGGACGGGCAGCTTCAGCGGGCTCCGGCCGGTTGGCATTTGAGCTGGTAGCCCTTCTATTGCCGCTGAATATTGCCGCGCTCTCGCTGATCCGCGAACGCGGTCTGGCAATTCCCGCCATCGCTCCACGCCTGGGGATGTTTTTCGTAGAGTCAGTTTTCGTTGCGGTACTTTGCCGTCCGGGGCAAATCGCCGGGCAGGATTGGCTCGACGCGGCGATCTTGAGCCCCCGACTATTTCAGTGGACACAAATTCCGCAACTCGCCTGGTTCACGTGCATTGCAGTCCTGATGTTTCTGCTGATTCGGTTTCTGGTCTATCGGAAGCCGGTAGAAGGGGGCCTGCTATGGTCGCTAGTGGCGGCGATTCTGGGTTTGCAGGCCGGTGCTGTGGGACGAATCGCCAGCTCCTACTTCGCCACCGCAGGCCTCATCCTGGCCAGCTCCATTATCGAGAACTCGTATGCTCTGGCTTATAACGACGAGCTCACCTCCCTGCCCGCGCGCCGCGCCTTCAACGATACCCTGCTCCGCTTGGAAGACCCATACGCCGTCGCCATCGTCGACATCGATCACTTCAAGCGATTCAACGATACGTATGGCCACGAAACCGGCGACCACGTGCTGCGCATGGTGGCAGCGAGACTTGCCCGCGTGGGCGGCGGTGGCCAGGCTTTTCGCATGGGCGGCGAGGAATTCTCCATCGTGTTTCCCGGTACATCGCTGTCAGACGCGCTGCCTCACTTGGAATGGCTGAGAGGCGAAATCGAGGCTGGTTCATTCCGCGTGCGCGGGGGCGACGATCGCCGCAAAGCACCCACCACCCACACCGACAGAAGGAGGACCGTTCGACGCAAAGCCCTCCGCCAGCGCCGGGTACGCGGACCATCCGCGGGCGAACTCTCGGTGACGGTCAGCATAGGAGTTGCCGAGCCAGGCGCCCGGTGGCGAACGGTGGAGCAAGTGATTCAGGCCGCGGACAAGGCCCTATACCGCGCCAAAGAGAGCGGTCGTAATCGAGTGGAGACTGCAATCGCCGCTCGCCCATCACGGCCTAAGCGCGACATCGCTTGAGCATGACAGTGCCCACCAGCCGATGAATCGCCGCTAATTCACTGATTCGGCTAGTCCGCAACTACATCGTCCACCCAGTGTTTACACAACTGTACGGGCGCGGGATGCGTCCAAGCAGCTGGGGCGATGATACTGTGTAGTAGCTATCATCCCGGTATTCGCGAAGGATGTACGCACTTATTTAAGGAGAAGTCCAATGAGCACTCTCCGGCGCTTTGCACCTGCAATGTGGGTTGTGCTGTTGGTTTTCGTTTCAGCCGTCACCGCCATGGCGGATCCGCCCAATCGCGCAGTGGACATCCGCTATCTGTCAGGCCAAGTGTCGCTGCAGCCGGGAGGAGTCAACGACTGGGTAGCTGCAGTAATCAACCGCCCCTTGACCTCCGCCGACCGGGTATGGACCGACAGAGACTCCCGCGCCGAATTAGGCCTGGGCACAGCGGCGCTCCGCATGGACTCCGAGACTAGCCTGACCTTAATTAACGTGGACGATCAGAATGTACAGGTAGAACTCGATCAGGGCACGTTGAACTTGCACATCCGTAAGCTCTACGACGGAGAGATTTACGAAGTCGACACGCCGAACCTTGCCTTCACTGTCACTAAGTCCGGCGACTACCGTTTCGATGTAGACCCCAACGGTGGCACGACTCTGGTTACCGTCTGGAAGGGCGAAGGTGAAGCCACCGGAGAAGGCAATGGCGTGAGAGTGCGCTCCGGTGAGCGCGCCGCCTTCAGCAACGGGACATCTTTAGAACATCAAATCACCGGCGCGCCGGGCTTTGACGGTTTCGACGATTGGGCCCGCGTCCGCGACGAACGCCAAGACCGCTCAGTTTCCGCACGTTACGTTTCTTCGGATGTAGTCGGATACGAAGACCTCGACGATTACGGAACTTGGCGTGATCTCCCGGACTACGGAGCCGTGTGGGTTCCGTCGCACGTGAGCGCCGGTTGGGCTCCATATCACGACGGACATTGGGTTTGGGTCGAGCCCTGGGGCTGGACCTGGGTTGACGACGCCCCTTGGGGATTTGCGCCAAGCCACTACGGCCGATGGGTGTACGTCGGCGGATATTGGGGCTGGGCGCCAGGGCCGGTCGTTGTCGGTGTGCGCCGTGTGTACGCGCCAGCATTGGTGGCATGGGTCGGCGGCAGCAATTGGGGAGTGAGTCTCTCCTTCGGTGGCGGAGGCGGCGTGGGATGGTTCCCGCTAGGTTGGGGAGAACCATACGTGCCCGCGTATCACGTGAGCCGGGAATATTTCCAGAGGGTCAACGTCAGCAACACGCGAATTACTAACATTACGGTCGTCACCAACAATTACTACAACACTAACAACGTCACCAATATCCGATATGCCAATCGCAATGCTCCGGGAGCTTTCATAGCAGTGCCGAAAAGCGCGCTGGAGCGATCCCAAGCGGTATCAAGAGTCGCCGTGCGGGTGCCAGAAGGAGAGATAGCACGCGCTCGAATTGAGACCGCTGCCCAAGTGGCGCCCTCACGCAACAGCGTTCTGGGTATAAACGCCGGAGGCCGAACTGCGCTTCCGCCGCAACGCGCCTTTTCGCGTACAGTCGTAACCCGCACCGCACCGCCGCCGCGCCCGATTCCATTTGAGGCTCGCCAGGGAGCGCTGGCTCGCGACCCCGGCCGGCCGCTCGATGCCCAAACCGAGCGCCAGCTCAGGACGCAAAATCCGCCCCAGAATATGCAGGGTCGGCCCGGAAGCATTGCCGCGCCAAATGCCGGCGCAGACAGAAACACCGGCAACCCCAATGCCGCCCAGGGCAGAGGTGTGCCGCGTCCGCCGGGTCCAGGGAATCAAACTCCGCAGGGCAACAACTCCGGGGAAGAAAGGTCCATCACTCGGCCACCGAATGGGGACCAGAACAATGCTCCACGTCTCGGCGGAGAAGCGGCTCAGCCGAATGTTCAGCAGAACCCGCGCCAGGGGCCAACGAACCAGGGGCAGATGAACCAGGGGCAGACGAATGACGACCAACGCGGCCAGGATCGCCGCCGCGATAACAATAACCAGGCTCCGATGAACCAGAATGTTCCGCGCCCTCCGCAAGGAGAAGGCCGGCCCGACATACAGGGACCACACAACCAAAACCGGCCCGCTCCTCCGCAGACCGAATCCAGGCCCAGCAATCCGCCGCCGCAATCGCAAGATCATTCGGCTCCGCAAAACATTTCGCCGCGAATGCAGGAACGCCAGGCTCCTCCGCAGAACGAATCGCGGCCAAGCAATCCGGTTCCGCGGCCACAAGAGCGTTCCGCACCCCCGCCGCAGAGCAGCGCACCACCGCGCCCACCAGAGCGCTCCGCCCCTCCACAACATGAATCGAAACCGCAAGAGCGTTCTTCACCGCACTCCGAGCCGCAACACAATAAGGAAGAGTCGAAGGACAAGAAGAACTGAGTCGAGGGGACGAGTTGAGAACCCGGCAGAAGACCGATGGATGATCCTTTGAGATTGGACTACGTAACACCGTCAGATTGATCAGCCGTGGTCGAACTCTCGTCCGCCACAACCGTTGTCGCGCTGGTACAATAAACCCGACGCGGCCCCGCGCAAACCGGAGAGGTGGCAGAGTGGCCGAATGCGGCGGTTTGCTAATCTCCCGAAAACCCTTGCTGATAGCGCCTTTTCAATGCTTTAGTGGTTGGCAATATGATTGCGTTGACTGGGTTTGGCTGGGTCTGTAGGCTATCGTGCAGTAAAATATGCAGTGAAAATCGCCCCGGTTTCAGTGCGTTTTGTCTCGGTCTAATTGACCGCCGTGTTCGTAAGATATTCTCTATCCCTCGCATCATTAAATGCCCAGCACTGACGTTAATCTCAGGGAAAACATGCTCAATGATGACGATGAGATTCTCACGCTTGAGAAAGTCGCGCGTGTTCTCAAAGCCCGCCCGCGCCAGATTTACGAGTTGACCAGAACTCGAACGCAGGAACGCAGCGAACTTCCACTCCCGGTTTTCACGATTCACAGCAAGATGAAGCGAGTGAGGAAATCAGACCCAGAAAATGGCTGAACGACTTGGCTGAGGCACAGCGCCGAAAGCGGTAAAATGTGTCTTCCGGGGTTAATGAATGGCAATTTTGGAGTTGTTTTCAGACCGCCAAAAGAAGGAGCGGGGAGAAGTCCCCGAGGTTTTCGCTTACGATCAACTCCCCCAACGTCTTCGGGTTCAGATTGACTACATCGTCCAAGACGCCCTCGGTTCCTACTACCGTGAGGGTTACGAAACAGCGGGAACTCCGTATTACAAGCAGATCGTTGCAACCCTCTGTCGGCATTTCGGACTTAACCAACTCGCGGAGGGTAGTTTGCCCAATGAGCAATTATCCAATTTCTTGCAATCACACCCCGACATCACGGAATGTTTGGATGCAATTGAGGTCTCCTTCCGCGTCATTGCCACCTTGCCCCATATTCCTTCGTACGATCCCTCACGACCGAAGCTGACTCCTACAGAAGCAATCAATGCCCTCAATAAGCGGTTCTTGCAAAACGCAGTCGGCTATCAGTTCGTCTCAGGCAAAATCATTAGGACTGACTCTCAGTTTGCGCATGCCGAAATTATAAAGCCCGCACTCGTTCTCTTGCAGGATAAGCGGTATGCCGGAGCCAATGACGAATTCTTGAAAGCGTACGAACATTACCGAAAGGGCGAGATCAAAGGTTGTCTCGCCAACTCATTGAGCGCATATGAAAGCACCTTGAAGACAATCTGCGGCATTCGAGGCTGGGCTTTTCAGCCAAAAGATACCGCCAAAACTTTGCTCAATATCTGCTTCGACAAGGGATTGGTGCCGCCCGATCTTCGGTCGCATTACTCAGCGCTTCAGAGCACTCTCGAAAGTGGCGTGCCGACGCTCCGCAACAAGAGGGGTGGGCATGGTCAGGGAGCACAGGTCGTAAATGTGCCTCCCTATTTCGCCTCATATGCTCTGCACCTGACGGGATCAGCAATGCTCTTCCTCATCGAGGCTGAGAAGAATCTGCCATAAATCAGCGTGTGTAGGACAATGTTCTAGGAAATGTTCTAAGAAAACGGCCTGTTTGAGCGACGGTTTTCCGCGCTCGATGACCCGTCGCTCTGGCGCGAGGGCACCATTGCCAATGGGAATTTGCAAACTATGCCTGCGGCACAGAAACCTGCGAGACAGCCACCTCATTCCGAGGGCAATGTTCAGGTACGTCCGAGATGCGAACGTGCGGGCGGGCTGGGAAAATCCAGACCCGATTGCAATCGTGAAGACTGTCACATCACACACGTCTAAGCAAGTCAGCGATTATGTTCTTTGTGACCAGTGCGAAGATCGGTTTAACAGGAACGGCGAAAATTGGATGCTGAAGCGGGTCTGGAGAGACACGTCCTTTCCACTACTCGACCGATTGAATGTGGCACATCCGTTGTTTCCGCTTCAAAATGCGCTAGCATTTTCCGGGACTTCAGTTGGCTTCGACATGGACAAGTTTGGATACTTCGCCTTGAGCGTGTTTTGGAGGGCATCAGTTCGCATTTGGAAATTACCATTCGGACGAAAGACGACGAAATTAGATTTGGGCAGTGCGAAGCGGGATATTCGCAGATTTTTGGTGGGCAAAGGGGCTGTCCCGCAGGGCATTGCTTTAATTGCGACCGTCTGCACGGATCAGGAGTCAAAGGGTGTAATCATGACTCCCGGACGCCGACCTGGGAACTTTTATGGTCTCCCAGGTTTTGGCATGACTATGTTAGGCGTTCAGTTCATACTTCTAATCGGGGAAATCCCCCCGAATGTCCGAGAACTGTGTTGTTTGCATTCAGCAAAGCGCGTTCTGTTCATGCGCGACTGCGAAACAAATACGCTCGATGCGTACGCTCGTCTTTCGGCCACAAGCAGGCCATCAAAGGGAGTTTTGGGCAACAAGAGAGCGGTGTAAAGATTCTCAACCACTCTGGGGGTCACTGTCGCGTATCCGGGCATAACTAGGCAAGAGAGAAAATCTCTGGTGCTTCACGAACTTCAGACCCTTCCCATTCCTCAACGGCGTCACCGGCTAGGGTCGCAATCCGATACCAGATTGCACCATCTCTGAGAAGAGACCCTGTGACATGACCGCACTCCTTCGTTTCAGTGTGCCGAACAGCCTGCCGAAGAGAAAATATTTTCCCCATGAGCAATGCTAGCACGGTTCCGTTTGTGGGAGACTGTCTACAATGCTGAATCCACCGCCCGGATGGTCAGGGAAGCAACATCCCCGGTGGGCAGGCTTCGGGTGAGGGGGTGCTTGCCCCGATGCGTGATAAAAGGGCGGGCTATCCGAGATACTGAAGGAAGAAAGGTCAAATAAAATGAACTGTCCTAATTGTGGTGCAAACACGCGAACGTATTACGCAGACATTCAACTATGGAGTGAGCGGGACAGAGCGGAATACCGGGCGGTGCTATGTTCGGTACGGGACAGGTTTGAAGTTGAGGTCTGCCAAGGTTGCGGCAAGTCAATAATGCGGAGGCGCTTTTTCCGAGCAGCCTAGCGTGGAGGACCGATCTGCGTTGGAAGGTTGTTCTTGTTCGCCTCCCACCACCGGAGGACACTCTCTTTGTCTAGCAGTTTGAACTGCTGTCCTGTCCAAGTGTTGAAGAGGCGATGTGCGGCTGCTCGAACATTGATAGATGGGTCAGAGCGAATCATACTCACAACCTGAGGGAGCAAATCAGTTTGCTGTTTGATGTTTTCCAGCGCTGCCTCTCTTTCGAACACGTCGTTACTTTGCAACTTCGCAACCATTTGTTCCTGCGACAATGGTGGGGTAAAGCCCCGACCAATGATAATTCCTTCAGTGTGAGCAGCGATTACGGTCTTTAGAGCCGCGACAATTGTATTGCGTTTCGCAGGGTCAGGAGCCGCGATCATCGTCATCAAAGAATCAAACGCTTCAGCATCGTCAGCATTCATCCGAATAATCAGAGTTTGCAGGTCTGCCTCATTTTTCAACTCGGTTACTTGCTTTAGCACCGGCTCGACTTCCGACTGAACCCTGTCGTCAACCGAAGTTTTCACGAGGGAATCAATCTTCGAACTCATTTCCTCGACGGCGGCATGTGTCTGTTCCGTGACCGCAGACCCAATTCTGCCTCTTTCGGCATCTACTCTTGATTTAACCTGTGTCGCGACCTCGGTCTTAATCAACGGCTCAGCGGCAGTCTTCGTGGCGTCACCAGCAGCCTCTTTGACCATCTTCTGCAACGCAGGCGTTTGGAACTGGTCTTTCAAGGTATTGTGGATTTCAGTTTGCATGCGCGTAATTTCCGCTTTGGTCTCTCTTCGTGCCTCAGTTTGAAGCGTCTGTTTCAGGTCTCTGAGACTTTGAAACCCGAGTCCTGCCGCGATTGCGATTATCACTGCCAGAGGTATGGAAGCAAACTTTACCGTGTCTAGTAGAAGTTTGCGGCTTGCCTCGCCTTCGTCTCGAAGTGCTTCACGGTATGAGGTGTTCTCTTCCCTGAGAAATTGCAACAGTTCTCGCGTTTGGTCAGGAGCGGGAGGTTGTGGCAGCGTTGACATCGTATACTGCGCAACATTAGCACAATTGTAGAGCGAATTAAAGGCGAACACCTGTGTTACGATGCCGAGATGGACGAAGGCCGCAAACGTGTGATCGGAATCATGGCTGCGATCCTCGCAAGCCTGCACATGCGGACGGCGGACGATCTGTTCGGAACTCCGCAGGGAAGCCCCCGCACGGACAAATTGATTGCGGCGTCGGTTCAATGGGCAGAGCGTATTATGGCGAGAATTGATGCTGTGTTCGGACACGGCAAGTAGGATTGTCTTTTGGAAAGCCTACTGATCGACGCGATGTCTGCGCTATTGCGGAGAGTTCAGATTTCCTAATTTCTCGAATGAGCGGAACGACCAAGAGTCCGGTCGGCATGGTCCGGGCATTTTGCAGGAAGCACTGCATCTGCGCCCGGTGTTTCCGTCACAGGACGGAACGTGACACGACACGCTGCCGGAAGTGCAACGAGGCACACGCGAAGGAACAAAAGTTGAGACTGCGCCGGAACTACGACCGGGATGTTGCGGCGGGTGTCTGCGTGCGGTGTCACAAGTTCCCGGCGACCGCCACTAACAAACGCTGTCAGAAGTGCCAAGATCGGCACGCTGACCAGAAGCGAAGTAGAGAATGAATCGGGTTCTGAGCGTTATCGCTTGTTTTCACCAGTAAGAAACGCGCGTACCATGGGCAAATGCCGGAACTCGTCACGACGAAGAGGCGCTCGACCAAGCTGAGGGCGGGAATTTGGAGTCCAGCGTGGGGAATGGGTTGACGTGAGGAGATATGAGTGATGACAAGATGATCCCCGCTTCTATTTCCGTTGATTGGTGGTATGGAGAGACCGAACTCGAAGGGGTAGCTGAGTTTAAAGCCGAGCTTTCCGACAACTACGTGGTGTCCGCAGTGCGAGATCGCCGGGGGCCACTTGGTGGTGGTCTCTATCAGCTCGTCGTCGAGTTCGTATCTAGGCTCTCTCTCAACGAAATTGTGAGAATTCTCCTGGAAGGCGCTACCTACGACTTGCTCAAGTCGGGCACGAACGCGTTCTTCATTCGGCCCTTCTTGGAAGCGTACAAGCGATTCAAATCTCGGCGAAAAAATGACCGAGTTGGCATTGATCGAATTCGATTTGTCTTCCAAGACTCAGCCATCACGATAGAGACACTGCCACACACAGATTTGCTGCCTGAACTAGAAAGCATCCTGCGAGCGGTCGCGGAAAACTTCGAATCCATGATTCAAGGATCAACTGACCAACTCTTTGAAATCTACATCGCTGTGTTTGAGGACACGACCGATGAGCGCGTCTCCTTCTGCAAATATCGGACTCTCTTGACCACCGATGAGACCATCGGATGGGATCGTCTGGTGGGTCATTGCGAGTTAGGTATTTCATCAGCAGCCAGAACATGAAGACGATGACCGCGATTCCGACAATCACTACGAAAGCCACATACGCGACAAGTGCGAGAACCGCTATCATCAAGCCGAAATAGTAGATGAGCAGGGTGAGGCGAAGTCCGTCCCGGAAGTGTTGCTCAGAGACCCCTTCGGTCTTTTTCCAGATTGCCCGAGAACCCTTCCAAAGAGGACGGAGGAAGAATTTGGCGAACTTCGTGTCCTTCGCTGCAGCTCTCTGTCCTCGATCCTCAAATGTTTCTTCCCATCGGTCAATCGTACCCGTAAGGGTCTCCGAACTAATCAACATGAGAAGAGAGCCAAGGATCACGGGCAACAGGCACAGCAAAAAGAGCGGCGAGTCCAAAACAAAACTCAATACCCCGATTGCTATGATCGTTACTGCTGCGCCCACCCGATAGATCGGCCATGTACGCAGGCTAAGGATGGAAAATGTTTCAGACGTGCCAGGATCGTTTGTCGAAGGAAGTTGTGGAGACTCCATAGACACCACCGCTAGTCAGATTGTTTGCATTCGGGCTGGGGACTGGGGGGAAGGGAACCAAAACGCTAAAGCGAACGGGATTGTGGGGCGGTTGAAACAGGAACGAAACCTAGTTGAGAAACACTTGTCGGCGCTGAATGCGGCGCTCAGGGCGGTTATCGACGTGTACAGTGGGTCCAAATCGAAGGGGACGCGCACAATGTCGGCTGCGGCTCGCAGGAAGATTAGTCTTGCGCAGAAAGCCCGGTGGGCGAAGCAGAAGACGGCGAACGGCAAAGCCAGTCCAGCGAAGCCCCAGAGGACAATGTCAGCCGCCGCCCGTAAGAAGATCGCCGCAGCTCAGAGGGCAAGATGGGCGAAGGTCAGGGCGGGCGAGAAGGCTGCATAGGACCTTTGCGGCTTCGTTGGGGAGAGACTTGACCTCCCGCAAATACTCCCGCAACATTTCCTTGGTGCGTTGCTCCAGCGTCTCCAGCATCCGGCCCGGACGCGATAATACCAGCAGAGAACGGTTCGGGAGAATAACGAGGGCTGTTACTCATTGAAGATGCCACACCTGTTATTCTGTTTTTGTGGTGATGCTCTACTACAAACCGGGTGATCTGTGCCTTCGCCCCAACGAGCGGGGTGAGCACGTTATTGAGCAGAGCGGCACTGTGACCGAAACCTTCAGTTCAGAGAAGAAGGCTGTTGGCCGATTCAATACAATCCGAAAGGAGTTAGAGAAAACTCTTCCCCCACAGCCACAGGTCAGCGATGAGGAACGTCGGGCGTTGCTGGAGAAGTATCTTGCCGACAATCCGACTCCACGGACCTCGTTGAACGAGAACGCGCCCAGGAAACGTTCGAGCAGTCGACGGTTTGGCTGATGTAGGTCCGCCCCCCCCCCCCCCCCCCCCCCCCCCCCAAGGCAAGACGGTTAAAGCTGACAGCGTTCCCGACTCCATCTTGGATGAGCTAAAGTCGCACACCCAGGTTGCGCGTTTTGCCTTTGCAATCAGACTGCAAACCGTTGACAAATTATTTTGCTGTGCAGGAGCACCGCACCCAGCAGCAATACACAAACTGCGGGAGTGGCGACGGGGCAAGACGGAAAGAGGGAGGTCATAGGACGATGCCGAATATCCTCGAAGCGATTGCTGGACTCTCGGAAGGCCGATACGACCACGACTGGCAGCGAAACGAACAACCACGCAACATCCGAGACCTCGCTCGTCGCAATGCGAATATGCTCAACGAGATTCTCCACGACTACGTCCAGCAGAATGAAGAAGACCCGACGTATCGAAAGGCGCGACTCAAAGCAGCAAAGCGAATGCTAGGCGTCTAACCACCCTAATGAAATCCAAGCCTGCGGTAGACTCGTGATTCCCTTCGGATCACTGCGGCTGTTAGACTTCTGACCACGCTATGACGGAACTCGTCTGGGAAGGCAAGTATGTTGATGGCAAACGGCAAAGCCCCGTTCGGGTTGCACTGCCGTTTCAAACAATAGAGACAGTCAACGAGAGCATCTCTGACCGACAACGCAGTCTGGAATTATTTTCATCCGGTCGCCCGACCGAGTGGCGCAATCGCCTCATTTGGGGTGACAAGAAGTATGTTCTGCCATCGCTGCTGCCGGAGTTCGCCGGGAAGGTCAATCTCATCTACATCGACCCGCCGTTCGACACCGGGGCAGATTTCTCGTTCACCGCGACCATCCCGAGTCACTCCGATTCCGACGAGTCAGAAGGGGCTTCTTTCACGAAGGAGCCGTCTATCCTCGAACAAAAAGCATATCGAGATACGTGGGGACGAGGGCTGGATTCCTACATGGAGTGGTTCTACGAAACTATTGTGCTCCTCCATGAATTGCTCCAAGAGTCTGGGAGCCTCTACGTGCATCTCGACTATCATGTCGCGCACTATGCGAAGGTCGCGTTGGATGAAGTGTTCGGGATAAGTTCGTTCCAAAATGAAATCACATGGAAACGACAGACAGCCCATAGCGATGCTCAACGGTATAACCCTATCCACGACAGCATCTTCTACTACGTCAAGTCAGAGTCGGCTCCGTTCAATCACATCCACACGCCGTATGACGAGTCCTACATCAAGTCTCATTACCCGTATACAGACAAAAACGGACGACGTTTTGGATTGTGGGACATGTCTAGTCCGCATCCAAGGCCCAAGATGATGTACACCTGGAAGGGATATCCGTCGCCTGCTAACGGCTGGCGATACGAGAAGCCAACGATGGAGAGGCTCGAAAAAGAAGAACGAATCCATTATCCCGAGGCAGGCGGAAAGCCAAGACTGAAGCGATTTCTTGATGAGATGAAGGGCATACCCCTCCAAGATATGTGGACTGATGTGAACCCAATCAATTCTCAAGCTAAGGAAGCATCGGGATATGAGACGCAGAAGCCCGAGGCTCTGCTCGAACGGATTATCAAAGCGTCCTCAGCAGAAGGAGACCTTGTCCTCGATTGTTTCGCCGGAAGTGGAACAACCATCGCAGTTGCAGAAAAAATGAAGCGACGGTGGATTGGGACCGACCTCGGACGATTCGCCATCCACACCACTCGAAAGAGACTGCTCTCCATCCCAGGTGTCAAGCCTTTCGCTGTCCAGAATCTCGGAAAATATGAGCGACAGGCTTGGCAGAATGCTGAGTTCCAAACAGGCGGGGAGAGTGCGCTCGAAGAGCAAGGGTTGAGAGAGGCTGCGTATCGCAAGTTCATTCTCGACCTCTATCGAGCTACACCGCTCAACGGAAAGACGTGGCTGCACGGCCTGAAATCCGGGAGACTGGTGCATGTCGGCGCAGTCGATGCCCCAGTGACAATTACCGATGTCAAAGCCATCGCCCGAGAGACCTGGAAGATGGCAAGTAGTGGAGGACAGGCTCGTAAATGTGCGGCTGACATTCTGGGTTGGGAGTTTGCTTTCGAGTTGAATGAGACCGCTCGGCAAGTCGCCGCCGAATCTCGGGTAGATGTCGCCTTCAGGAAAATTCCCCGAGAGGTGCTGGAGAAGAAGGCCGTCGAACAGGGTGATGTCAAGTTTTTCGAGCTAGGCGCATTGTCTGTCGAACCAAGCAGAAAGGTCGAGAACTGGTCCTCACGCTGACTGATTTTGTCATCCCGATCGACGATGTACCAGAAGAAGCTCGGAGGACTATCAAGCACTGGAGCCAGATGATTGACTACTGGGCGGTGGATTGGGACTTCAAGGACGACACATTCCACAATCAGTGGCAGTCTTACCGCACGCGACAAACCCCAAAAATCGAACTCTCGACCAGATATGAGTACGACAAACCCGGAAGTTACAGAGTGCTGGTCAAAGTCATCGACATCCTTGGCAACGACACGACGAAGACGCTAGACATCAAGGTGAAATAGATGCCCCGACGAAAGCGTGTGGTTGACGCGGCACAGCCTGAGTTGCTCGACGTGGCGTCAAAGCTGCGAACCGCTCCCTGTGTCCCAGCTTTGCGAGAAGCCGTCAAAGCGTGGGTTGCCGGAGGGTACAAGGGAATCACCGACACGACTCGCATCTTGCTCAATCACTGGTTCTACACTGACCACAAGCTGCCGACCGGGGCACCTTTCAGATACCACCGTTCTCAGCAAGAAGCGATTGAGACTCTGATCTTTGTTTGGGAATTTGAGAAGGTCCGAAGCCGCAAGGCTCTTCTCGAACGCTACGCGCAAAATCTGAAGGATGTGCAGTTACCGCCGCTCGACGACTTTGCCCGGTACTGCGTCAAGATGGCGACGGGCAGCGGCAAGACGAAAGTAATGTCCCTCGCCGTCGCATGGCAGTTCTTCAACGCCATCCGCGAGGATGACGATATCGCCAAGGACTACGCGAAGACTTTCCTTCTTCTCGCTCCCAACGTCATCGTGCTCGAACGACTGAAGACAGACTTCGCCGGAGGACGCATCTTTCGCAGCGACCCTATCATTCCTCGTGAACTCGAAATCTTCTGGGAGTTTGACTGCGTGATGCGCGGAGACGCGGAGAAGGCTCCGGCTGAGGGTATGCTCTTCCTGACGAACATCCAGCAGTTCTACGAACGTGCGGACCGGAACGCGGATGAGGAGCCGGAGGAGATGACGGCGATACTCGGGTCTAAGCCGCCGACTCACAAATTGGAACTGACTGACTTCGGTGACCGCATTGCGCTGCGAAACGGGCACCTCGCCGTACTGAACGACGAAGCCCATCATACGCATGATGAGAACAGCGAATGGAATAAGACCATTCGGACGCTTCACACGAAGACACCGATTGCTGCCCAACTTGATTTCTCGGCCACCCCACGATTTACGAAGGGAGCAATCTTCCCGTGGACGATTTCGGATTACCCATTAAAGCAGGCAATCCTGGACAACATCGTCAAGCGCCCGATGAAGGGGATTGCACGAATAGTCGAAGCCAAGTCTGATTACGCGAGTGTCCGCTATCGTGGGTATCTGACCGCCGCAGTCGAGCGATGGCGAGAATATCGGGAGCAGTTGAAACCCCTGAAAAGGAAGCCGGTCCTGTTTGTGATGATGAATGAGACTGCCGAAGCGGATGACGTTGCGGCGTGGTTGCGCGAGAAGTATCCAGCGGAGTTTGGTGGGGACTGCACTCAGGTCATTCACACCGACAAGTCGGGCGAGGTGAGCAAGAAGCAATTGGATGAGGCGCGGAAGGCCGTCCACGACGTGGATGAGACAGACAGCCCGATTAACGCGATTGTCAGCGTTCTGATGCTTCGTGAAGGCTGGGACGTAAGGAATGTCACGGTCGTCGTCGGGCTCCGACCCTACACGGCAAAGGCGAACATCCTGCCAGAGCAGGCTATTGGACGCGGTCTGCGATTGATGTTCCGTGACATTCCGTGTGACTTTACTGAGCGAGTGGACATCATCGGCAACCAGAAGTTTCTCGATTTCGTTGACGACTTGGAGAAGCTCGAAGACCTCAAGCTCGACACGTTTGAGGTCGGCAAAGATAAAGTCGGCATCGTCACGATTCTGCCTCTCGACAATCGTAAAGAATATGACATCAGTCTTCCGGTTCTCTCCCCGACGCTGGTGCGGAAGAAGACATTGGCGGACGAAATCGCCAGCCTAGACGTGATGGCGTTCCAGACCATCCTGCTACCAATGACTGCTGATGACCCTCGCAACAAGACGTTCCGATACGAAGGGTACGACATCATCAGTCTCCAGAAAGAAATCGAGCGGGACTACACCATCCCCGAACCACAGACGGCACAGGAAGTCATCGGCTATTACTCGCGGCGAATTGCAGAAGCGGTCAAACTGCCGTCGCAGTTCGCCGCACTCGCTCCGAAGGTCAGGGAGTTTTTCGAGCAAAAGGCATTCGGACAGACTGTTGATTTGGCGGATATGATCGTCGTGAGAGCGATGGGCACACCAGTCGCTCACTACGTCTGCGTCGATGTGTTCTCAAAGGCGCTGAAGAAGTTGACAATTTCGGAGCAGGAGCCAGTCCTGCTTGAGCCGCAGCGACTCCTGTCTGCCTGCCAGCCCTTCCCGTGGTCGCGGCCCGTCTTGGAGGATGCGAAAACCGTCTTCAATCTCGTCCCGTGTGACAACCACTTCGAGCGGGACTTCGCCAAGTTCCTGAACAATGCTGAGGATGTCCCGCGATTCGCTAAGCTCCCCCAGCCGTTCGGCTTCTCGATTGATTACACAGACGGCTCGATGAATCTGAGGTCGTATTACCCGGACTTTGTCGCCGTCGATGCCAAGGGGACACATTGGCTGCTCGAATCAAAGGGCGCTGAAACGGGAGAAGTCCCACACAAAGATGCAGCCGCCGAGCAGTGGTGCGACAACGCGACCACCTTGACGGGGACGAAGTGGACATATCTCAAGGTCCAACAGAAGGCATTCGAGACCCTGCAACCCACCCGCTTAGAGCATCTCGAAGCCCTACGTCCGGCGGCGAAACTGTTCGGGAACTGAAGCTTCGTTAGGAACTTAACAATCACGCTGCTCTCGTTGTCTCTTGCGACTTCAGCCACGCGAGAACGGATGCGCGTGTCTTGAGCGATGAAAGCGAACGTTTGAAGGCCATGCATTTACTCTGACTGCGAGAACAGGATCGCCTGCGCCTGAATTTCGACGGGCGTCGAGCACTCTTCGTCATCATTGGCGACATGGTTGACCCGGCTGCTCACCGGATAGCACCGCATCATCCGGGGGTCGCAGGGCTTTAGCATTACCGACACCGCCTCGACATTCGTCATCCCTGGGTCGAGCCACAGATCATAACTATCGCGGTCAAGGATGACCGGCATACGGTCGTGGACGGCTGAGGTCACGGCATTCGGTGTCGTGGTCAGAATCGAGCAGGACTTAATCCACTGCCCGCTTGGGTCTTTCCAGCGATCCCACAGCCCAGCGAACGCGAATAACTCGCCGCCGTTGACTTCAAAGCAGTAGGGCTGTTTCAGCTTCCCCGTCCCCAACCACTCGTAGAATCCGTCTGCTGGAATGAGGCACCTGCGACTGGTCAACGCATCCCGGAAGGCGGGCTTTATCGCTGCTGTCTCTGACCTCGCGTTAATCATCATGGCCGCCCCGGACATATCCTTCGACCATGAAGGAATCAGTCCCCAGCGCATCAGTGTCATGTCTCTGCGCGGTTCTCTCGGATGTTGGCGGATGACAGGAACGGGCTGAGTCGGAGCGATGTTGTAGCGGGGTGTCCAGTCGTCATCCGACCCGGCGTCGAAATATTCCTCGACAAGCTGTTTCTTGCGCGATAGTCGGTAGCGCCCGCACATGAAATGATTATGGCAGATCGTAGGGCGGGAGGCGGTAGATGTCCGGCCTTCCGTCAGCGCAGAGAGGTCGCTGTTTCAGCTATTCGCGTGATGGAGTCGCCGCCGCACAGTTTCCACAAGCAGGCCGATCAGCGCATAATCAGTCAACCGCGAGCCTGTCGCGATACTTTCCCGCTCTGCCCCTAACCGGAGGGAGACTTCTTCTTCGTCGAATACATCTTCGCGTTCCAATACATAGACTCTGTACAAAACGACTCTTCGATGATGCTCCTGCGTTCAACGTCGTACACGCGTGAGGGTGAGCCGTCCGAATAGTATTCCAAGCCCCAAAGCTTGAAGTAATCGGCCAGTGAGATATGGCTGACATCGATTATCCAGTTCAAATGACGCCGCAGATAGCAAAGAGTCGCAAAGTTGGGGGGTTCACAGGGACTCGGATCGAGCATTTCGACAAGCAGGGCCGCAAGATCGGGGAAGGCCGCGAACGTGACGGTCTATTGGGCAAGTATACCGAGCAGTACGATAGTGCAGGACGAAAGACCGGAGAAAGTCGCGAGCGCGATGGGTTGCTCGGAGGCTACACACAACACACCGACCGCGAGGGTCATACTGTGGCCGAAAGCCGTGAGCGGGAGGGATTCCTTGGCCCCTACACCGAACATCGAGATGTAGATGGCAATAAGATCGGGGAAAGCAGAGAGAAAGAGGGGCTGCTGGGCGAATACACGGAGCATAGTTTGCCGGGTCGGAACTGCGCCAGTTGTGGTCTGCTCATGCCCGCAGGCGCGAAGTTTTGTACAAGCTGCGGGGCCGAGATGTACTAGGGCGGCTCAACTCACTGGAGAATCATGCGGAGGACTGACAAGGTGTTCGTGACTTCCGCAAAGACGTGAGATTCGCTGGGGTTCTCAGGTTTGTAACAAGCGAGGAGTTTCGACCTTCGGTGTCGTTCGACAAAGTCGAGAGCATCTCGCTCACTGCTGAAAGACTCTGTGCACCATCCAAGCTGTTGTCTCCCATTGACCGAGTAACTGTAAATCACACCGGCTAAATATGGCCCTCCTGGATCGGGGGGCGCGTAGACACTTGCAGATTCGACAGTGCAGGGGCGACAGGTTGACGTTCCCAAGCCTTTCGGTTGCGTGTATCCGGGAATGCGGACCTGACGGGGGGGGGGGGGGGGGCGACGGTGTTTACGCTGCGGCCTCCCACGCCTTGCAATTGCACAATTCCGTTACGTGAGGATGACCTTTCAATTCTGCTTTGACTAGGAAATTCCAGTCGCGAATATTAGCCCACGCTAGCGGGCTATCCATCTCTCGAAATTTAAGCAGCGTTTTCTTTTTCTGCAAGTCTGAGAGGATGCGCTTTTGGTGCTCGATTCCGTTTGGGAGGATTAACAGCCCCCACAAGCAACATGAATTCTTCCGCTGAAACTGTTTGCATTTCGAGATAAGTCCGACATCAGACGACACAAGAATAAGCCCTCGCATGGACGCAAGATTGATTACATCCATGTCGTCGGCTCGCGCATTCAACCCCCACTCAGTACTCTTCTTCACGTTCGTGCCCGGAAGAAAGTCCCTGAGCAATTCGGAAGTGTTGTGGTCGAGGAGAAAAGGCGTCAGCACGGGATGAATCCTCTTGCAGCAGACTAGCATTTCGCTATGGCGAAGACAAGGCGAACCTGTAAAATGCTGGAGTGGATGAGGGCCGCCAAATTTGGCTGTTGATCCTCGCTGCTCGGAAACTCGCTCAATCTGGCGGCGGGAAGCGTGTGCCCGCTACCGTTGCTGCCGTCTTTGACGCCGTCCGCTGGGCAGAAGAAATCATGCGGGCGGTTGACGAGAGAGTTCCGACACATTCCGAGCCTCTCTCAGCATCATTTTTCCACGGAGAACACGAATATAATTCCAGAGAAAAGCAGGTGCTCCGATGGATTTGGAAGAGATTGAAAAGCAGATCGAAACTCTGAGGGGTGAGCAGGCAGCGATCCATTACAGAGCGGAAGAGCAAATAGACGATATTCAGCAGAAGATCGGATTGCTAGAGCGTCAGGCCCGCCGAATCACTCGCTTGAACACGCACGGGACGCCCGCCCGTTATATGCGAGGATGCAGATGTGATGACTGTCGTGCAGCCATGTCAGGTTACCAGCGAGAACGAGCTGAGGCACGAAAGGAGGGGGATTACAGAGGGGTTGTACCGGCTGATGTTGCGCGTGCTCCCTTGGAGCAATGCAAGGCTGCCGGGGTGAGCATGAACCTACTGAGCCGACTCGTAAATGTGGATAGCTTCTATCTGCACGGCGTTAGAACCGGAAACAAAAAGAACATCCGCGCCGATTTTGAAGCAAAAATCCTATCTTGTACACCCGAGTTCGCAGCCGGAGAGCGCAAGGTACGCACGAAACCTGTACGGCTCTATATTGAGGCACTAGAGCAGCGCGGCTTCAGTCTCCCTCAAATTGCCAAGACAAGCGGCGTTGACGAAACGAAGCTCGGAGAAATCAAGACCCACTCGTACATCGAAACCCGGATCGAACGCGCTGTGCTTGCCGTGCAGCCGCACTGACCAATGCAGGCTGCAATTCCCTTTGGCTTGTTTACGTAGATAAAGTTCTGACCTAACTGGCCCCTCATTGATCTGAGCTACTGGCGGGGCATGTACTCCTGATTCCCGAGCCTACCTGTACTGTGACTTCCGTCACTTAGGGATTCATCAAATCCCATTGAGGAAGAGATATGCTGTACCCCTGCGGTGGGAATTTGGACATCGGAGACACAATATGTACCGACTGATGAGCGTGCTGCTTGTGCTGCTGACAAGTGTTGTTTCACAGGCTGCGAGCGACCAATGTTTAATTGTTAGAAGTGCCGAAGGTCACCGCTTCAGAAACTCTATGATTGCGGGAGCGTTGACCGGAGGTATCGGCTTTGCGGCTGGAGCAGCTTTTAGCGGTGCCAAGTACGAGTATGCTGATAGCTTCAACATCCCCTCGACCAAACCGAAATACAAAGGCAAGGAGCTTGAGGAGTTACAGAAGTCGGGCGTACACGTCATTGTGGTTAACAAGAAGACTGCGAGTGCCGAAATGGACTCTGCTCGCAACTCATGCAGGGGAGTTGCTCCAGCGGCAGTCGCGCTTTCGGCTCCTGTTGCGGCTCCGTATCTCCGGCTCCAGCCCCATCAAGCACTCCTGCGGTTGCACCGTCAAACACCCAGGTAATATCGACTTCAGAACCTAGTCTCGGTGAAGCTGCACGTCAGGCGAAAGCTCAAAAAGAGCAATCACAACCCCCGCAGTAAAGGCTGCGACAACTCAGCGAAAGAAGAATGGGCACCGTCCGCGATGGACGGTGTCCAGTTTGCTACTGGGAATCTCGCAACGCCCGCAGCCGGACAAGTTCTGCTTCGTTGGCCGCGATCCTCTCATTCAGGTCTCGCCGTGCCTTCAAGCCCTTGTTAATGCGATAGCGGCGGGGACTTGATTGAGTCTGTTGAGTGGGTCAAGGTCTTGAGGTCTTGAGGTCTTGACAGCCCGAAGGCACGCCGCAGTCTCCCCTCTACCAAGAGATAACGAGTGGGCTTTTTAGACTAGTTTCCAGTTATCGTCCCATGCCCTGTGGGTGAGATTCTGCTTCGCGTCCGCGTGAGGTTTGGGACGAATAGCCTTCGCGGGTAGGCATTCCTCGGGCTTTGTCGCTGGTGCAACAGCAGCCCGCCCTTCCTCAGAATCCAATGACGAGGTCGGAGCCAAACGTTCTCGGTTGTCATTGACCTTGAAGTGATCTCGGATGCAGTTGGACGCAACCGTGCCCAACCATGCTGACGGTCGGAACCCTTGGTCTCGATAGTCGCCAGCACGTTCGGCAATCTTTGCCCAGCACAATGCGTGAAGTTCCTTGGCGAAGTTCTCGTCCTGAATGCCATGCTTGGACATCGCAGAGCGAACACGCTTCCAGATGACGTTGTCATGTGCTCGGTGCCACGCAAGAACGATCTGGCTAGTTGCTTCGAGTCGAGAGACGACTTCCTGTCGTGATGCGGAGAGTTCGTCAGCCAACTGGCAGGAGTCGCATTTTCGCTGTGACGGTTCGACTGTGTCGTTTGTACTGCGGGTGAACACCGTCCCACATTTGCAGCGGAGCCGCCAGATGATTCCGCCTCTGGATTCGATACGGACAGCATCCCCCCACGGACTGCCCTTCGCCCACGGGCCAGCGGGTTCAAGCACTTGTGCTGGTGGTCGGGATTCAGGAGAGCGCCAAGAGCGAATGATGCCCTGGAGTTCGTCTTTGGTGTTTACTTCTGATAGCCTGAGTAACCTGTCGAAGTGGCGGGACGCAGTTTCAATTCCGAGGACTCCGCAGGCGTAAAGGCAGGCGTCCAAATAGGCGGAAGTTTGATTAAGCGATGCATTCAACTGAACCGTCCCTTCTGGTTGGAGTCGGCTCGACGCCGCTGTTGACTGCCTTTAGTGTTCGTGCGGTCATGCCACACCCCCCGCTGTCACATCGACTGGGTTAGTCGGATACTTATCTTTCGCAACGATATCTACAGCCCACCGTCTGTCTAACCCGAGCATGATACTGATGGCATTCGTATCGAAGAGTTTTTCTTCCCCAAACATGAAAGCGACTGCGGCCTTGTAGTCATCGAAGAGCAACCGTCTCTCACCATCTAACAACTCAGGTAATTCACTAGGCTCCCAGCCCTGTGCTTTTTCTTTGAACGTGTCCATAATCCTCCTTGCTGCAAACTCTTTTGGGTTAATCAACTTTTCTATGACTTCATCTGAATTAGGCAAAGCCTCGGCATCTTCGAGAAGTTCTGTATATTCTTCCTCTGCCTCACGCCAAATTCTCAACATCGTCGATGGGGCGAAAGATGTTCTGTCGATGAGAGCCTTGAAACCCCGCTTGAGTTCCTTTCGATTTTCCCGAACACAATACGCATAAACATTTTCATCGTGTGTCGGATTTTCCCTGTCTTTGAAAATAGGCGGTGGTTCGATGACATCCACTATGTTCCTAACCAGATTGTCCTTCCATTGCTCTTTCTCCCACTTGTCGCTCTCAATTTTCGCCAGCCGCTGCTTCTCCACATACTCTGGGGTCAATTTGTAGAGTCTGTCTTTGTCTGCTTCGTCGGCTTTCCGCTGTGCGATCTGTTGTTGGCGTGCTACTTCATCGGCAGCACGCTTCGCCGTCAGTTCCTCAAATGTTCGCGGTAATTGAAGTCCGAAACGTGAACCCATGATGATGAGGGCGTCACAGTCGAACTTCCAATCAGGAGGAATTTGTCTGAGCCTGACTCTTTTTGCTTGATCGGAAAGAAATGCATTAAGCACGGGGGTTAATTCATCTTCAGACCGCAGTGTGCCTTCGATGATCCACGAACGAACACCCTTTGACATCCCTTCGGCGTGCCACGGAGTTTCCCCATCGGTCAAACATGTTGAGTGCTGGCCTGAACGGAGAGTAAGATCGCTGTGCAGTTTCCCAAATGCCTTAAAGCCGTTCTCAATGGTGACGCAGCAGGCATCGAGTAGGTTGTCGAATTCCTGTCCTGTGGGTGTTGGCGCAAGGGTCTGTTTAATCGGTCGGATTTCTCTCATAGCATGACCTCGCTGCCATTCTTCAACTGCCAGCCCGTGAGAACACCGTCATCCCAAATCTCTGCGACGGCATCTGGCGGCATGACGTGATTTTTAGGGCTGTCCTTGGACTGCCGGTCTGATGAATCAGACAAGTCATGATTCGATGATTTTTCCAAAAAAGAATCAGACCCAGACGACCTGTCAGAAAATCCTTCCAGGGCTCTGCTTTGAACAATGTCTTTCTTTGAATCTTGTTTGGGTTGAACAATGTCTGATTTAGAACAAAGTCTTTGTCGTCTGGGAGCGACTGGTGCGTCGCTATTTGCCGAATGGTCAATCGCTATCTGCCTACTGGTCAATCGCTGTTTGCCTACTGGTGCGTCGCTATTTTGCCGAATGGTTCCAGTCGCTATTTGCCGAATGGTCATCCTGTGGTGTCAAACACTTATCCGGGTATTTCGTCTGCCAATCCTTATGACTTAGAGCGGTGAGTTTTCGGGCTTCCCAAGTGCCGTCTTTTTTGCGTTTGCGGGGTTGCAGTAGTTGTAACCAGCCCGCATCCAACAGGCGGGTACAATCGTCATAGATGACATCCCTGGATGTCGAGACGAATCCGGCGGATAGGTCATCAGCATCAAAATATACGAAGCCGAATCTACTTTGTAACGCTCGGATGCGGTTCCACAGACCAAATTCACGCATGGTCATGTGATTATGGGCGAAGCAATGTTTCTTCGTGGTGGGTGTTACGGGTGTTACAGGTGTTACGGGTGTGATGGTCATTCAATTCTCTTTCTGGCAACATCGTGCCGTACTGCACTTACTTCGTGTAGAGAGCCTCTGCCACGAGCGTCAACTCATCCGGCGACAATGGGCTGAGTAGTTGTCGGATGGTTTTCTTGGTCTGGAAACCTGATTCATCTTTCATCCGTTGCAGGGCTGAAACCTTGTCCGCGATAGTCTGGAGATGTGGGGTTAGTTGTGCTTGTGTGTGATCCATCAGTTCGTTCCTTTCTCTCAGTCGTAAAACGAAAAACGCCCCGCGAGCATTTCTCCTGAGTCATGGACTCGATGGAGTAGCATCACGGGGCGTTAGGCAGTCTGACCCGTCCTGAGAGAAGGTCAGAAAGAACTAAAAGAATTAGAACTTGAATGTCAGTTTCTCAGGACTGGTTGCTGCCTTGGTGATGCTGATGGTGCTGTGCTTCTGGAGTTCTCTTATTTCGCTTCCACAGAGGGTGCGGATGCGTCGTGGACTTCTGGCCTTTAGCGAAAGCCACCACGATGTGGGCAGGTGCCCATAGGGCACGGGGCCCTACTCTCTAAAGTATATTGCATTAACACCCTGCTGTCAAGTCCATCAAACCACAAGGGATGGTAGTGTTTGGCATAGTGACAGCGTTAAAAGCACAACAGGGAGTGCTTTTGGTCGGACAATTCACGATTCGCTTTTCGTTCACTTTATTTTCGCTCCATTCGGGCGAATATAAGGCGTCTATATTGTACCGAGTGATCGTCTACGGGGTACACAAGGCGACCCGAAAACCACCTAAAATTTTATAAAATATAGCGGGGGTGTTTCCAAACCGGGCATTTTCCCCGAGCCTGCGTTCCTATTGGCCGAGAGAAATCTGAAATCAGGCCGGAGCCGTACGTTGGGACTCCTGCCCGTGAGCCGTTGGCTAGGCCCCGCTCGCCGCCACCCGAGGCACTGGCTGGGGGTTGGGCGGTCGGCCTCGGCTCTTAAGTACCGACCCCCTGTATTCCCCTGACTTTTTCGCCCTGACCCTGACCCCTGATTCGCCCCATTCCCCTACGTCGGCTGTCTGCTCTGGCCGGGATCGCAGCCGAGCGGCATGAGAGCGTCAAAAATGTAGTTTGACCATCCGTCTAAGCGACCAATTGTGGTCCTGTAAGGAGCCAAAACGCGCCACTTAGCGGGCGATAAGTGGGCGATAAACACCCGCTAGATCGTGCAGTAACCTGTGCAGTGACAAAAAATGTCAACATCAAGTCGTTCGTGCTCAATCGGTTACGCCCTATGATTTCTGTCGCACCGTCAGGTAGACCGCCGCACACAGACGACCGAGCGGTTCCCCAACTGCGTTTATTTCGCAGTCGAAAACCGGGATTGAGATGAGGATGGGCGTCGGGCGTAGGCCCCGCAATATAGGGACGCAGCATTGACTTGAAAGTTCTCAATGAGTGTAATCGCCTGTTAACGTCAACGGTGTTTTTCCTGCAAGAAGTCTGCTGCCGATGCGTTCCAAACGTGAGAAGGTTTCCTGATGAAACGCCGAGTGACAATCGTCAGTTCCGCCGTAATAGTCATTCTCATCGTCGCGAGTGCATTTTGGGCCAAAGGGAGCAACAACATAGTGCTCGAAGGCACGCTTCAACGAGGCTTTGAGCAGTCCGACTTCTACCCCAACGGAGACTGCTCGAAAAGGCCATTTTGGTGGCAGTGGCCCAACGAGCTAGACAGTGATCTGAATGCGAGGTGGAAAACGATAGGAACGTCAGGCGCACTGCACGTCAAAGTACGCTGTAATGTTTCCAGCGTCGGCATGCATGGCCACCTTGGAGCATACCTTCGGGAAATTCAACCGGTTGAAATAATCTCGATGGGTCCAGCCGCCCGTTGTCGTTAAATCGCCAATTACACTCATTGAGAGGCTTTCTGCACGACATCAGAATTTGAATATTTGATTGCAATGGCTAGTGAGCATCCCGTGAACTCTCTTGGAATCTGTCACAAGATCGCAGCCGCAACACTCGCGCTGCTACTGATCTTAGTTGCAGAGGGCGTTGGGCAATCCATTCCGCATGTCACCGCTGTTTCGTTGGATGGGAATCCAGTCTCCCTTCCTTCCGACTTGGAAGCCTGCAATCCTTATTATCGGCTTCAGTCGCGAGGGAGGCGACCAGTGTGGCCAATTTGCGCCGCAAGCTAGCTAAGGAGGCGAACGTGATCTATGGGAAAGCCATCGTATGTCAGATCGCGATGCTGGAGTCGCCCGACTGATCCGTCCGATGATCCTGCATGGCATGCGTAGCGGCATCCCAAAGACTGAACGAAGCAGATTCCTACCCCTGTTCCGCGACGAGAACCAGTGGAAACAGGCCGCTGGATACACCAAGTCTGCCGAGGGGGATGCCTATCTCCTCATCGTAGGGCCCGATGGGACTATCCGGTTCAGCAGGCATGGAAAATACTCCGATGAGTTCTACGGGGACTTCAAACAGCACTTGCCGTGACTTGGGTTCGCGTCCGAGGGTTTTGAGTGTAATCGCCTGCTTACAACAGTTATAGCTTCCCTTCCGGGCCTCTGCTATTGCGGTTCCAGTTCCGCTTCGACTGTCAAATGGGCGCTCGGCTGCAGTCGAATCGGCTTTCCCTTTTTCGCGGCTTCTTTCCATTGACGAAAGCCGTCTGATTTGAGACGGAGCAATAAGTCGGTGTTGGATGGAACGAGCAGCTTCCCGGAATCCGAATTGAATGTGATCCAGTCGTGGTTGGAATGCTGTGGCTTGAGGATGACCTGCACATTCGTGATTTGGTCGCCAGTGCGGCGGTTACGCACCCGCAAGTCCAAAACTCCAGCTTTGGGCGGCACAGGAACCGGGAGTTCAACTTCCGCCCCTCCAGAAATCAACACTACCTCCTGCATTTTCGCTTCGCTCAGAAAGAAAGCGGCCCAAACATACGACGGGTATCCTGCCCGTTCATCCTCAACAACCACCGTAAACCGTCCGGGACAGACATTCTCAAACCTGTATAGCCCGGCTTCATTCGTCGTGGTCGTGGGGAGGACGTAGGCTAAATCAATCCCTAGCGGCAGAAGCATCAACCCAACACGAGGGATGGGCTGCCTGTCATCGTTCAGGGCGACACCCTGAAGTACGCCATTGCATTTAGAATCGGTGATATTTACGGACGCCGCAACTGCCGTGAGCGCTAGCACAGCGATGACCATCATGATCTTCATGGGACAATTATCGGCCCACCATCTCACCCGCGTCTATCCACAACCTAGCTGTTGTAACATCGCCATTACACTCATTGACTTTGGGCGGCGCAACAGCCGGACACACTCCGCGTGCCTGATGCTGTAGAAAGTGAAGGCCGCACAGCGGGCGGACTGATGCTTTTGTTTACCCCGCTCCGATCTGTCTCCGTGGCCCGTGCCTTGGTGCCGATTTGCCCGTTCTTTCTCTTCGTTCGTCATCGACTTCCTCCGGCCCGGTTGTACGCAGGACAGAGGGCGCTTCTACAGCTCGACGATGTTGTCCTCGTTTCGTAACTTCGCAGAGCTAACAGTTTAAGAGACTCGTTGACCGATAGCCTACTCCTAGTTGCCGCGTGCTCCGGTCTTGAACCTCGGTTTCGGATTGGTCAACTCTTGCCGACGAATCCGAGCATTCTTTAGGCGTTCCTGCTGACGTTCCTTCTGAAGTTGTTTTGCGATGTCTGTTGCCATGTTTTTCTCCTCGGGCCGTCCCAGTTTCCCCGGCACGTTAATATCAGTTTGAGGGTGCGCTCGTTTCAAGCGATTCGAGCCATGCAAGGACAGAAGACTTTCTGAATCGAAGTCCCATAGGTAAACGAAGCACGGGCACAGGGTTGTCATATCTCGCCCGACCACGACGGCGGGTCAAATTGTAGACGCTGGATTCCTTGCATTTCAGGATGAGTGCGAGGTCACTGACGGTCAGCAGTTCGTCTAAAAACGCAGGGGGGTTGCTTCGCACAGTATTAATCGAGGGTGTTGCGGCTGTACCTGTGGACATAGTTCTCCCCGTTTCTGCCGAGTTGTTCAGGGGTTTGCGTCCACTCGCAGCAAGGCTGCTGCGCTACGTCTATGTCATCTCTCGAATACCCGACGCAGAGGGTTCGCCGCACATCTTCTTTTCACGTCCTGCCACGGAGCTTTAGCAAGAACGAGGGTTGTCTCTCCCTATTTCAATAGTAGCATAAGCCCGATTCATGTCAACTGAAAACCGTGCCAGTAGCGGCTTTCGATGGATGTCACCGCCACAGTCTATCAAATATACATGCGCTGTAATGTTGCAGCGGCAAGTCTCTGGAATGCTGAGACCTGCGTCGAATCCGGCGATCCGTCGTCGTAATGTAACAGCACAACACAGGGAAATAGTTTTTGGAATCGTGAATGGACTTTGCCCTCACTCCATTTGCTGAGGCTCGTGTGCCTGCTTCAAGAGTCTACTTAGAGCGTCGATGACAGGGGCGTACTCCGGACTCTCGTGAACAATGCCTTTGGCCCGTCCTAGCTGCTCGGTTGCCACGTCCAGATTGTGTAAGTGAATGTTCGTTTCACTACACAGCAAGTACGGCGTTGCCCATGCTGGTATCTGTTTTATCGCGCTTTGGCATACGCCCAGCAATCCGGGCCAATCGCCCTGCTTCTCAAGCTCCCTCATTTGCTTGAATATGTCTCCGGCGGGGTCGCCATAGGTGACTTGTTGGTTGCCGCCTCCCTCGGAGACGACCCGCTTCTTCATTCCGTCGAGGCTATACATCACTGTGGTGTCATAGGGGCTTTGCTCGTGGTTTCGCAGAAAGTCCAAAATCTCGTCGAGCTTATGGTTCGTCACATCGGAGCCATTCTTCCTTTTCAAAATCTGATTCAGCAGTGACACGATTTTGTCAGCAGTCGCCTTATCAATTGGTGCATTGCAAGTGAACTCAACCGTTCCCTGATTGGAGACGACATTCGGGCTACACGCCCCTGTTGATTCGACTTGCGTCGGCGTCTGTCCGTAGACTGCACTCGCAGTGAGTACCAGAATTGCCCAGAAAGCCACTTTCATCGTTGACCTCCCTTCGGATTGTCTTTTGAGGTTTTCTTACTCTGGTTTTTGCCGTTACTGGATTGCTGTCCGTCCGTGATTGTGACTTTGCCAGTGTTGCCCACGACGTTGGGGCTGTTCGAGCCGGATGACTCGACATGAACAATCGGGGTCTTGGTCGGGAGAAGAGACGCAATGCCAAAGCCGAGCGTCATGAGCAGAGAGATAGCACCTAAACAGAAGATTACGGCTTGATTGCGAGTCAACGCACGCCACTTGACCCGCCATCCCCGTGCATGCTGCCAACAAAGTCTCTGGCCGAAAGCAATTGCCCGCTTACAGCGTTCATGGTTTGGCTTGATAAACCCACACACCCCCGTCATCAAAGAGGGCGATTCGGGTATTTGCTGCGGATTCGTCATATCCTTAAGGATAGCGGATGCTCACTTCCCCTCGCCCGTCGCAGCGGCTTCGAGCAGTTTGATTCCCTTTAGCAGAGCCTCGGGAATCGCTTTGACGTATTTATCCGTAGTGACTGCGATGTTCTTGTGCCGGAGGAGTTCCTTCGCAGCGAGAGCGTCCCCAGTTAATTGTGTAAGGATAGTTGCGGCCCCACGACGGCCTGCGTAGAGCGTCTTCCATTCAATCTTTTTCGCGGTCAACGTCGGGACAATCGTTCGACCGATGATGCTTCGCAAATCGACGGGCTTGCCCTTACCGTTCGGGAAAATCCATCCTTCGTGCCTCGCACCTTCGGTCTTGTCACCCGACTTCGCACGCCACAGATTGAGCGGAATCAAGACAGGTGCGATGAGCGGGAGTGATGCGACGGAGGATGTCGTCTTGGTCTCACCGATGACGTTGCGGGCGACAGCACGACGGATGTGAACCCACTGCAAGCCGTGGTCGTCTGCCACGGAGTCAATATCTTCCCAGCGGAGACCCTGAATCTCTCCGGGCCGGAGTCCCATGAAGAATGCGAGGGCGACGATCAACTGACAATCGACGTGCTCGACGAGAGCACTGATGATGTCTTCAGCTTCTTCAAGCGTGTAGTGAGCCGTCTCGCCGGGTTCCTTGGTCTTCCCGAGCACCTTGACATCGTGCCACGGGTTGGACTCGATGACACCGACGTTGACCGCATGGGCGAAGATGCCGGACGCAAGTGACCGGATGTGCTGAATCGTGTGCCTGCCGAGCTTCTTCGCAAGGGACGTGAGAAACAGACTCCCCATGTGGGTCTTGTAGTCTTTGAGTGCCAGCGTTCCGAAGTGCGTGCTCAAATGCTGACCCCAGATTTGTTTGTAGCCGTGAACCGTCGAGGCTCGGAGATTTTCTTCAGCGAAGGGCAGGTACGTCTTCTCCCAGAAGCCGACGACGGTCTGGTCATTGACCGGAGCAGTGTTCGCATTCACAGTGTCCATGTGCTCGGCGGCTTTCTGCTTCACCGCTTTGCACGTCCGGCTGTGATATTTGTCGTCCTTGGAGCACAGCCGCTCGGAACGTTGCACACGGGCAGGCTTCCCGTCTACAATCTCCGAGACATAGTACCGAACGAAAAATGCACCCGATGCTTCATAGATGTGACCCGACTGGTATCTGCTCATGCGCCCTCCCAAGGACACGTCCAGAATACCAATCATGCAGTGAAAATGCAGTAAATCTTCGGTAACATATGTAAGTGATTGAAAACAAATGCGGAGAGGTGGCAGAGTGGCCGAATGCGGCGGTTTGCTAAACCGTTGTACGGGCTAACACCTGTACCGAGGGTTCGAATCCCTCCCTCTCCGCCAGAAGTTCGCCGGAGATTCGTTCCGCTCGGCAAGGACGCCGAGCCTCCAGATACAGGTCCGAGGTTCAGGTTGTTCAATCCCTCAAGAGCGATAGTACTGGCGGCTCGCGCCCCGAGTCTCCAACCCGATGACGCGAGTACAACACGATGAAGCATACAAGGGCGCCCCGCTCAAGGACGCCGCACGCCAATAGCTTCTGACTTTGCGTTGGCGATTGCGTGCCGCGGTTCGATGCAATCGGAATCGCGCCGACGCAGAATGCCGCGTTGTACACTCTTCACGTGTTCGTAAAGTACGAGCTAAGTCAGGATGAGTATATTGAATCGCAGCGGACCTATCGCGTGCGCATGGCGCGGGGCCGCATTTTGTTCCGAAATGTCTTTAAGCTTGCCTGCCTGGCCGTAATTCTTGCGACCTATGTGCGACTTTCGGGCGCTCCCTGGTGGGGAGCGGTGCTGTATCTGGCCGCCGGTCTTCTGTTACTGGAGCACGTTCTGTTTTGGCGGCTTAGAGCCGCGGCGTCGTATCGATCCAACCCTGGTGTGCACTCGCCCGTGGAGCTAACGATCGAGGAAAACAACTTAATCCGGACTACCCCTGCCGGGAGCACGGAAATTCGCTGGGCTGGCATTTCGGCCTGCCACGAAACCAAGAACGTATTCGTGCTGCAGATTCTTGCCGATGAACTGCTGGTTGTACCCAAGCGCGCCTTTCCTCCTGGGGGACTGGCCCTCTTCAAAGAGATGCGGCAAAAAGAGCTGCTGGTGAAGACCACCCGGGAGAATTCGGATTTGGTCTTAATGAAGTTTGCAATCGGCTGGGCGTTGGGCGCGCTCTTTTTGATGACTCTGTTTGTCGGCTATGTCTATAACTTTCTTGCCGGGTTGCCCCGGGCTCCCCGGCGGGCTGCGTCTTCTCCAGCGACGACCGCTCAGACGCCGGAGAAAATGCAGATGGCGTCCGCTGCGGAATTGCTTGGCCGTGGCACGGTTTACCTCGTTCCAATGGGAACTGTCCGCTCGGTTGCGCTGCCGTTTCTTGTGGAAGAGTTCCGCAAGCGGCACGACCTTGCGCTGCAACTGCTGCCTGCGGTTCCGCTGCCACCCTGGACGCTGAATACCTCCCGCAGCCAATACGTCGCTGAAGATCTGATCGCGGCGATGCAGTTGGCTTATCCCGAAACTCGCAGCCGACCCCCGTGCAATTCTGATCGCGCTTACCGACGAGGACATGTATATTTCGGCGCTCGATTGGAGTTACGCTTTCAGCTTCCGCAATGAAGAGCGCTTCGCGGCGATTTCCGCGAAGCATTTGTCAGAGGACTACAGTGATGATGACGAGGGAGCCAAAAGTAAACCGGCAACTCCTACAGTTCTGCAGGGCCGGGTACTTAAAGTACTGATGAGAGACGTAGGGATTCTGTACTATCGCTTGCAGCCCAGCGCCGATGATACGAGCATCTTGTCGCAGTACGTGGACGATGGCCAGGACCTGGATGACCTGAGTGACGACTACCTGAAGAGTGATGCGGAAGTGCGAGCCGATTTGCACGTCGAGTCCGGAGACCCATGTTTCGTCCTGCGCCACTACACTTCCCCCGCGCGGGCCCACAGCGACTTGGGAGAGGTTACCGGCTGCAGCGGCTCTTACAAAGAACCTGACCTCGAGACCGTGCAGATCGATTTGCGCTATGGCCTTCTGCTCGATCAGCGCAGCGACTTTCTCATCCAGGATCGTATTCCGCTAGAGCTGACCCGTGTTTTACGGACTCAGGATTCGCGGTCCCGTGCGTTCGGGATCGGCGGGAATCACAATCTCAATATCTTCCCGGTTGGCGACAGGTGGCCATTCACGTGGATCGATATCGTGCACAGCGACGGAGGGCGATCCCATTTCAAGCGGTCCAACTGGGGTTTTGGCTACTGGGACGCCCGCTACACCAACCGTGACGGAAGCGGCAGTCCGTTCAGCGGGGCCACGATCGAGTGGGCATGGCCGGGATGGAAGCTCGCCACTGGAGGCAAGATTTATCTGTTTCCAGACGGTCGGGGAATCGACCGTCCCGAGCAAGCGGCACTCATTTCCATCCAAGGATATAACGGCGACCGCCTCATACTCGTCCGGGATGCAGCGGGGAATCTTCTTCGCGCCCATGCCCCGTCGGGAGATGAGTTGCACTTCCAATACGATTCCGCGAACCGGGTCATCGGTGCTCAGCACAAGGACGAGCGCTTCGCATACTCGTACGACGCCACTGGTCACTTGGCCCGCGTAACCGATGCAGCGCAGCGGGAAACCGAATATGGCTACGATGCCGTGGGGCGCATGAATCGCGTTTCGGTGAACGGAGCAACGGTCTGCACTTTCGAGTTCGACGGAAACGATCGAGTGAGATCGGAAACACTTGCCGGCGGCCGGATATATAGCTTTCGGTACACTCTCATGAATAACGGCGAAGTAGGGGAAGTAGATATTTCGGACTCCGCAGGACCCGTGCGCCAGCTTCATTTGTCGCCGACAGAGTACTCGCTTGACTTTCCCGCGTGGGACTCACGGTAAAGTGCGGCCGGTGCAAGCTCCATAAATAGAATAGCTTGGCCAGTACTACAAGAGCGGCGGCAGAGCTGGACCACCACACGGTGAGTTTTGCTGTACCAACCCCCGGCTTGTGCTATTATCGTGCGCTATTTTTGCTCGTCTCTGAGGTGCCAGTTATGCAGAGCGACCTGCGCCCACTTAGTCTGGGAGAACTGCTGGACCGCAGTTTTTTCCTCTACCGCAAGAATTTCCTGCTGTTTGTGGGTGTTGTCGCCCTTCCACATTTGGTTCTCCTAGCCTTCCAGCTTACGGGGGTAGGGCTGCAGTCCGCCAATGTTCTAGGGGGCGTGTTTGCCGGCCTCTCGTGGACTCTGGCGTTGCTCATTCTAAGCTTGGGAGTTGGCGCCGCGGCGCAAGGAGCGACTGTGATCGCCGTCTCTCACGTGCACTTGGGGCGGCCAACTACGATCATGGAGTCGTTGGGGGGAATTAAGGGCAGAGTCCTCTACCTCGCATTCATCATGATCGGGTACGGCATTGGCATTGGAGTAGGCTTGATTCTTCTCATCATTCCCGGGATCATCCTGGCGCTTATGTGGGCGCTTACGATTCCGGTAGCGGTACTTGAAGACAAAGGTCTGCGCGACGCGGTAAGCCGGAGCGCCGAACTGACTAAGGGTCATCGCGGAAGGGTCTTCGTCGTATATGCGCTCTTCCTGGTTCTTACCTATGCCGTCTATGCAGTGTGGATGATCCCGATATTTGCCGTCATCGGGTTGATGTCGCGCGGCCATGGGGCTCATTCGGTGCCGCTATTGACCCAGATCGTATTTCCGCTGGGGACTTTTCTCACTCAGTGCCTGGTGGGTCCGCTCATGATGATTGGGATGTCGGTGCTTTACTACGATGAGAGAGTGCGCAAAGAGGCATTCGACTTGCAGCATATGATGGCGACGATCGATAACGCCCAGGCGGGCCCCGTGCCGGCAGTTGGCGTATAAGTTCTCAATGCGACGATCCGTGGCGATATGGCTGCTGCTTGCAACTTGCGTCTGGCCCTCGACGTCCGCTGCCCAGGAATCTGCCTCCTCTTCGCTCACGCTGCCAGCAGTATGTCCAGGTCCTCGAGGAGTTGGTGGCCCAGACTCGCAAGCTCAAGAATGAACCCCAAAGAGCCAATGAAGTTCTAAAGGCCCTGCCGGGGACTTGGCGTGTGACTGCGGGTAACCGCACCTTCGAAGTTTCAACGCAAAACATCCGCCGTGATCTCGGGGCCTGGCAGCAGAAACCCGACAGCGAATTACTGGATCGGGTGGTACAGCATCTTGAGACGTTGCTTTATGAGGCGGCGGCATACGAAGCTCCGGCGGCGGACGCCCCCTCACGACACATTCTGCTAAACAACATTCTGGCTCGTAGCGAGTTCAACCACGTCCACGGTCAAACCTGGATGGACCGCCTGAAGCAACGATGGACCGAGCTTCTCGTACGGCTTCTCGGCCGTGCGCTGTCCTCCTCGGCAATTCCCACGATCAGTGACGTGGTTGTCTATGGCCTGATCGTGATTGCGGTCTTCGTGCTGGCCTATTGGATGTACCGGTCGGTGAGGGACAGCGCCAGCCTGGAAACGATTATGCCGGCGGCGATGCCGGTGAGCGCGAAGGAGTGGCCGCTCTGGATTTCGGAGGCTCGCGCCGCGGCCGGCCGCGGCGATTGGCGCGAAGCCATCCATCTCGCGTATTGGGGTAGCATTTCATTCCTCGAAATGCAGGGGGCATGGCGGCCTGACGTCGCTCGCACTCCCCGTGAATATCTTCGACTTCTCCCGCGGGAGAGCGTCCATCTGCCGGCATTGCGTGCTTTGACAGTGCGTCTGGAAACGGTCTGGTACGGAATGCAAGCTGCCGACGCCGATGTGTTCCAGCAGACTCTGACGGAACTGGAGAGGCTGGGATGCCCCTGCAATTGACATCCGGAGACCGTAAGATCCTCCTGATTGCGGCGGTGGTGTTTGTCGTGATGGTTGGCGCGACGCTGCTGCTGGTTCGAGGCACCAGCGCCGAAGACGAGATTCCCACCGCCTACTCGACCGCTTCGGGTGGATGCAAAGCGGCCTACGTCCTGCTGCAAGAATCGGGGTATCAGATCCGAGCCTGGGAGCAGCCGATGCGCGACCTTCCCGGGGGCAAAGGCAAGACGCTGATTATCGTTGAGCCGTCCACCTTCCCAGCTCAGGAGGAGAAACAACGGCTGGAAGAGTTTCTCAAGAGTGGCGGGCGGGTAATCGCCGCCGGCCGCTTTTCCGGCTTTTACCTTCCTTGGACAGAGGCCGTGCGCGATCCCGCAGGCGGCACTTTGTGGAAGCGTACCCCCGCGCTCGCGCTCTCTCCCATCACCCGTGTGGCGCCTGAAATCACGCTGGCCGCTCGAGCTTATTGGCGGCCCTCGACCGGTGCCGTCGGTCTCTATGGCACAACCGATAAGCCAGTAGTCATCGAGTACAAGTTCGGAGAAGGCGAAGTACTCTGGCTAGCCGACACAACTCCGCTCACTAATGCGGGAGTGAAGGAAGCCGGCAACCTGGAATTCCTGTTGGCGGCGGTAGGTTCACCTGGGCAAAATGAGATCCTGTGGGACGAATATGTCCATGGCTTCGAGCACTCCGCAGCTTCCGGCGCCAGTCAGCGTGTGATCGCGTGGATTTTTCTGCAAGCCGCAGTCTTCGCGGGCGCCATTCTGTTGACCTATTCCCGAAGAAGCGGCCCGGTCTGGATTCCTGAGGCGGAAGTTCGCCTTTCGCCGCTGGAATTTGTACGCACACTGGGATGGCTGTACCAACAAGCGAACGCTGGCGGCGTGGCGGTGGAAATTTTCTATCAGCGCTTCCGTTATCTGCTGACGCGCCGCCTGGGGCTGGCCGTCAATTGCAGCATCGACGATCTGGCTCGCGCGGTTCATCGGCGCTGGGATGTTCGCGAGGAAGATTTCGCCGACACGCTGCGTGAGTGCGAAACCTGCCGTTACGATACCGGCGTTACGCCTGCCATCGCGCTTCGGCTAGCGCAGGCGCTCTTTGACTATGGACAGCGATTCAACCTGATTCGATCACAGCGAGCGGAGAAAATGGAATGGAAGCAGTCGTAAAACTGGCACAACACGTGCGGCAGGAAATGGGAAAAGTGGTCGTGGGGCAGGAGGCGCTCAAGACTCAGTGCCTAGTCGCGATTCTTGCGCAGGGCCATGCGCTGTTGGAAGGCGTACCCGGCACCGCGAAGACTCTGGCGGTCAAAACACTGTCGCGAATCCTCGGCCTTGATTTCCAACGGGTGCAGTGTACTTCCGATCTGATGCCCGCCGACGTCGTAGGCACCAAGATTCTGAACATGTCCACCAGTACCTTCCAACTGCATCCCGGACCGGTGTTCACCAGCCTTCTGCTAGTGGATGAGGTCAACCGCATGCCTCCTCGCACCCAGGCGGCGCTGCTCGAATGCATGCAGGAGCGGCAAGTTACCATCGATGGCGAGCGCCACCCGCTTTCGCCGAACTTCACCGTCTTCGCCACGCAGAACCCGATCGATTTCGAAGGTACCTATCCCCTGCCCGAGGCCCAGCTCGACCGCTTTCTGGTGAAGATTCGCGTGCCCTACCCCGAAGCGAAAGAAGAGATTCAGCTGTTGGTCAATGTACAAAATGGTTTCGATGCCGACCGGCTCGATGAAATGGGAATCATGCCAGTGGAACCGGACTGGCTGCACTTGGCGCAGGAAGCAACCCGCGCGGTGAAAGTGCAAGAGGCGTTGTTCGCCTACATAGTGGAACTCGTGCGGCGCACCCGCGACTGGCCGGCTTTGTCGCTGGGGTCGAGTCCGCGCGCGGCGGTAAACCTGCTTTCGTTCTCCAAAGCATTGGCTGCGATGGACGGCCGGGACTACCTGATTCCCGACGACATCAAACAGTCCGTGCTGCCGGTATTTCGCCACCGCATCGTGGTAAAACCGGAAGCCGACCTCGAAGGCATCACCGCCGATCAGGTTATGCAGGATGTAGTTCGTGCCGTGGAGTTGCCGAAGTGAGCGAATGGGCAGCGATGATCCCGGCTCCGGCCGAAGGCAAGGCTCAGCCTTCGAAGCGCATGGGGTTTTCTTTCGGCCACCGTTTTTTTCTGTTTCTGCTGGTCGGGGTGGTATGGCTGGTTCCGGCGTTCGCCGACCATCGCTTTGCCTACGCCATGGCCGCGTGGGACGTGCTGCTATTCGGCGTCTGGGCGTTGGACTTGCTTTCCCTGCCGAAGGCGCATGAGCTTCGCATTCGCCGTAGTTGGTTGGCACCGCTCGCGCTTTCGGTCAGTTCGCAGGCGAAAATCACCGTGGTGAACGACTCGAAATCGACTCTCCACTTTAGAGTACTCGACGCGCTGGCTTTTTCTTTGCGGTCCGAGCCGCCGCAGTTGGAGATGACTGTCGCGCCGCGGAGCGAAACTACCGCTGAGTATTCCGTGCAACCCAGCAAACGCGGAATCGCAGTTGCCTCGCACGTCTATCTGCGTTACCAGGGAGCTTTCCGCATCGCCGAGCGCTGGGCGATGGCGGACCTCCCGCAGGAACTTACCATCTATCCCAACTTACATGAAGCCAAGCGGCAGGCGGTTTTTCTGGTTCGCAGCCGTCAGATGGCCATGGAAAAGCGCTTCAGCCGGATTCGCGGCGCCGGCCGCGCCTTCGAAAGTCTGCGTGAATATCAGGACGGCGACGACTTTGGCGATATCTGTTGGACCGCCACGGCTCGCCGCGGCAAGCTGGTTACGCGCCTCTATGAGCTGGAAAAAAGTCAGACCATCTGGATCGTGCTGGACACCGGCCGCTTGATGCGCACCCGAGTCGCCTCGCTCAGCAAACTGGATCATGCGGTCAATGCCGCCCTGGCATTGGGCCAGGTTGCCCTTTTTACCGGTGACCGCGTCGGCCTGCTGGCCTACGCCCGCAACATCCAGCAGAGAATTCCCGCCGTGCGGGGCGGTTCGCATCTGCGGCAGTTCCTGGAGACGCTTGCGGCCATCCACGAAGATGAGTGGGAAGCCGATCACCTGCAAGCCGCAAGCCAGTTGATGCGGGATCAAAAACGCCGGAGCCTGGTGGTGTGGATCACCGATCTCGCCGAGACGGCGATGACTCCGGAGGTAATCGAAGCCGCCGCCAAACTCCTGCCGCGGCACCTGGTTTTGTTCGTCGTCATCGGCCAGCCTGATCTGCGGCGAGCGGCCGCGGCGCGGCCGGAAAACATTGGCGACGTGTATCAGGTCTCAGCTGCGCTGGAGGTCACTCATCGCCGCGAGCTTCTGCTGGCACGGCTTCGGGAGCGCGGTGCGCTGGCGGTGGAGGCGGATTCCGGCGAACTGGCACCCCTGTTGGTGAATTCCTATCTCGAGATCAAACAGAAGAATCAGCTTTAGCGGGGGTCGTGCCGGCGGCAAATAAATAAGCCAGCAGCAAGACGAACAATGCAGCCGCCATGGCAAACTTCAAACCCGTGGCCAACCCGGTGGGAGAAATAAAAGCCTCGATGATGCCGGCAATCACCAAAATTGGAATCGAGCCCAGCAGCAGTTGCACTGCTTCCGTTCCCGCGCGAACCAAAGATTCACGGCGCGGCAGATACCCCGGAAAAAGCAGGCCGGAAGCGATCCGCAGCCCGGCGCCGCCGGCAAGGAAAATGGCGGGCAGCTCCAGCACTCCGTGCGGCGCGACAAATTCCCAAAGCTTCAAACTCATTCCGTAGAGATGACAAGCCATGCCAATCACGCCCAGCAGCAGGCCGTTGAAAATCAGCATGTAAATCGTTCCCAGCCCAGCGGTAATGCCCAGCGCAAAGGTCATGAAGCCGACGCTGATGTTGTTGGTCATAATCGCGCTTGAGGCCAGGGGCTTGATGCCCACGATGGAGTGAGTCCACATTTCGCGCTTCTCGATTGTCTGCACCATCGCGGGGCCGAGAATGCTGAGTTTGAAATCCGAATCCTGGAAGGTGAGAGCGGCGCCTACCAGCGCCGAGGCCGCAAAAATCACCAGCGCTACTTGCACCAAACGCCAGTTGCGGCGAAAGATGCGCGGATAGGTCACGGCGAAGAATCCGAGAATGGCGGAAGGGCTCGTCTTCTGAGCAGAATAAATGATATTGTGTGCCCGCCCGAGAAGCTGGTTCAGGTAGCGCGCGAAATTAACTGAACCGCGGTCTTCGCGCAACGCTGCCAGGTCGGCGGCAATTTGCCGGTAGAGCAGGCCCAGTTCCTGCAGTTCGCTCCGGCCCAGGCTACGGAAGCCGCGTCGCCCGCTCTGCTCGAGCAACTGTTCCAGCCGGGTCCAGTAAGGCTTGCGTTTTTCCAACCAACGAGTGGAGATCACGTTGTCATTCCAAGAACGGACCGAAGATCGGATCAGGGTCGATACTCCCGAGCAGATTTCGCTGGAGTTCCCCTTGGCTGGAATTGGCAGCCGTTTCCTGGCCGTTGCTGTGGATACTCTACTGCAAGTCCTGCTCTACCTCGCCGGGATTTTTGCGATGATTGGAACCGAAAAGTACGCCGGCAACTGGTTTTCGTGGCTCGGTGGCATAACGGGCGGATGGGCAGAGGCCTTGTTGATTCTATTTCTGTTTTGCGTCTACTGGGGCTACTTTGCCTTCTTCGAGATCGTTTGGAAGGGCCAAACTCCCGGAAAACGGTTAGCGGGAATCCGCGTAATCCATAAATCCGGACGGGCAGCGAATGTTTATGAAATTATCGGGCGCAACCTGTTGCGTGGGGTCGATTTCCTTCCCAGCATGTACATCACCGGCATTGTCACCATGATGATCAGCCGGCAGAACCAACGGTTGGGAGATCTCCTCGTCGGCAGCATCGTGGTGCACGACAAGCGTTCCGAGGAAATCCGTCCGCACTGGGCTGCCGGCGCCACTGCGAATGCTCCTTCCCACCCGCAGCTCTCGCAAATTACCCCGGAAGAACTTGTTCTGATAGAGAGCTATCTGCAGCGGCGTTCTAGCTTCGAACTCCTGGTTCGAGACGCAACCGCGCAAAAGATCGCCGAGCGTATCCGGGCAAGAACCGGCCTCGAACGCGCTCAGGGCCAATCTCTTGACGATTTCCTGGAGAGCGTCGCTAGGCAAGTGAGGGACGGCGCCCGCTTGCGATGAGCCTTCATCTTAAGCGCGCGAGCTTCGCCCGTGAGCATTGCTGTGACGCAGAATGGGCTGAATCGCTGAATCGTCCACGCCCAGGCCAGTTCAGACTCGACGCCAAGCGTCTGCGGAAACCATGCCAGGGGTTGCCGGCGCGTTTGAGCACATCCTTCATTTCCCCGTTGATAAAAAGCGTTCAAGTCGAGCGGATGTCCGGCTGAATTCGCTAAGAGCAGTCCTGCCGCCGGATGGCTACATCCTGTTCGATCCCTTGGAAGCTTGGGGCCGATTGCGGGATAAGTGGGAAAAAGGCCTTCGACTACGCAGTCGAAAAGCCTGAAAGTGTTCTACAATACCGCACTATCGGCATAAGTAAACGTTTTCTCAACCTACGTTTGTTGTGTGCGAGGTGTGACTTGTTTTTGCTTAATGAGAACGACCAAACGAGAGTGGCTTTTTGTTTTGGCTCTGAATTCGATATAGCAAAAGCCCGCTGCAGACGGAGGATTTTGCAGAGTAGGGTTCCGTTAACCTCACGCTCAATTCTTATTCTTTTCGTTCTGCTCGGGATCTCTCTCGCTGCGTCTGCCTTGGCTGCGGAGAAGGTAGAACTGTCCGTCGACGTGTCCAAAACTGGCGCGAAAATCGACCGCAACATTTTCGGACAGTTCGCTGAGCATCTTGGACGCGGCGTTTATGAGGGCATCTGGGTCGGTCCCGACTCCAAAATCCCGAACACTCGCGGCATCCGCAACGATGTGGTTGGCGCACTGAAAGCGATCAGGGTGCCGAACGTTCGCTGGCCCGGAGGCTGTTTCGCCGATGAATATCACTGGCGCAAAGGCATCGGACCTCAGCGCACGGTGACTCTCAACCCGAACTGGGGTGGCGTCATCGAGCCAAACACTTTCGGGACGCACGAATACATGGATTTTCTCGACCAGATTGGGGCCGATGCGTATGTGTCGGTCAATGTCGGGTCAGGCACACCGCAGGAAGCTTCCGAGTGGCTGGAGTACATGACTGCGGCTCTACCAACCACTTTGGCGAAAGAGCGCGCGGCTAGCGGTCATCCAGCTCCCTATAAGGTGCCCTTCCTTGGCATCGGCAACGAAAGCTGGGATTGCGGCGGCAACATGACCCCCGACTACTACCTGAGCCAGATGAAGATTTACAGCCGCTTCGTGCGCAACTTTAATCCGGAGCAGCAGGATCCCAAACACCAGATGTTGAAGATCGCGGTGGGCCCCGGCGGCGATGGGCCCCGGTGGACGGATTGGACCGAAGCCGTCATGAAGGCCTATCAGAATCACACCTGGAGCTGGGACATCAACGGCCTTTCCATGCACAACTACACGGTGGTGCGGTGGCAGGACAAGTTTGCGTCGGTAGGTTTCGGCGAAGGCGAGTATGCGCAGTTTCTCAAAGAAACTTTGAAGATGGACGATCTTATCAACACCCATTCGGCCATCATGGACAAGTACGATCCAGATAAAAAGGTGGCACTGGTTGTGGACGAATGGGGAGGCTGGTATGCGCCGTTACCCGGCAGCAATCCGGGATTTCTGGTCCAGCAGAACAGCATGCGTGACGCTGTACTTGCAGCCCTGAATCTGAACATCTTCGCGCGCCACGCCGACCGGGTGCGCATGGCCAACATCGCCCAGATGATCAATGTGCTGCAGGCGATGATCCTGACCGATAAAGAGAAGATGGTCCTAACCCCAACTTACTACGTTTTCAAGATGTATGTGCCGTTTCAGGATGCGACGTTTGTGCCTGTGTCCTTCGACGCCGGCAGCTATACGCACGACAACATCACTCTGCCGTGCGTGGATGCCATCGCAGCGAAAGATACGAATGGCAACCTGTGGCTGGAGATTACGAATCTCGATCCCAATCAGCCGGTGGAAATTGAGGCAAATCTGGCCGGCATTACAGGCAAATCGGCGACCGGACAAACCCTGACCGCACCCAAGGTGGACAGCGTCAACACCTTTGACGCACCCGACACAGTTGTGCCGAAACCGGTTTCCGCGACAGTTCAAGGCGGCAGGCTGACTCTGAAATTGGAGCCTAAATCTGTAACCGTCGTCTCAGTTCAGCAGTGACACAAGCTGGACACTACGGTCTGAAGGGCGTGGACCCGTTCTGGTTTCACGCCGCTCGTCAATAAACCAAGCGACTTTTGTCCTCATGATTGTGACAGGAGGCATCACACGGTGCATTTAAGACCTAAGAATTTCACATTGCTGCTTACGGTACTGCTTTTCTCAACTCTTTGTTCCGCGCAAACGCAACCAGTCCACGCGACCATTGACGCCTCCAAAACCAGCGCTCCGATCTCGAAATACATTTACGGCCAGTTTCTGGAGCATATCGGCGGCATCGTGAATAACAACATCTGGGCCGAGATGCTCGACGACCGCAAGTTCTATTTCCCGATCAACTCGCATCCGCCCGCCGAGCCAACCGGACCGGCCTTTAGGCGCATGACACTGCGCCACTGGACCCCGGTAGGAGCAGACGAATTCGTGACCATGGATGCCGATCATCCGTATGCCGGCGAGCATACGCCTCTGGTGAAACTGAGTTCCAGCGAAGCTCACGGAATCCAGCAAGCCGGACTGGCAGTGCGCAAGGGCAAATCCTACACCGGACGCGTTGTTCTGGCAGCTCCGCCGGGTACAACGGTGAACGTAAGTCTGATCTGGGGCAATGCGGCAGGTGATCGTCAGACGGTTGTCATTAGCAAAGTCGGACGGGATTATCGGAAGTTCCCGCTGAAGTTCCAGTCGCAAGGCGACAGTGACGATGCCCGGCTCGAGATCGCCGGCACTGGCCCCGGCTCGTTTCACATCGGAGCTATTTCCCTAATGCCGTCAAACAACATCCAAGGCTTTCGCGCCGAAGTTATCGCCGCGCTCAAGCAGCTTCATTCCGGCGTGTATCGCTGGCCCGGTGGCAATTTCGTTTCCGGACACGAATGGCGTGATGCAATCGGCGATCCCGACAAGCGTCCTCCCATCATGGATCCGGTCTGGCACGCGGTCCAGCCCAACGACGTCGGGACCGATGAATTCATGATCCTTTGCCGCCTGCTGGATGTTGAACCTTACGTGACTGTGAACGGCGGTTTCGGTGACGAGTGGTCTGCCGCACAACTGGTCGAGTACGCGAACGGCGCGGTCACCACGCCCATGGGGAAATTGCGGGCTGCGAATGGTCATCCGGAGCCGTACCACATCAAGTTTTGGGGCGTGGGTAATGAACCCTGGGGCGAGTGGCAACTCGGCTTCATGCCCGTCGCCCAATGGGAACTGAAGCACAACATGTTCGCGAAGGCGATGCGAAAGGTTGATCCCACGATCAAGCTGATCGCGGCCGGCGCAATGCCGGACGCCATGACGGGCTCGAAACAGGCGAAGCGTCTCAACGGTCAGATCGTACCCGATTATCTTTCTCCAGGAGACTGGAGCGGTAACTTGCTCGCTCATTGTCTCGACAATATTGATATGCTCAGTGAGCACTTCTATTCCCGCAGCGGTCAGCATACCGACCTCACGACCGGGGAAAAAGTCAGCACAGGCCCACAGTCTCTTGTCGAGTGGGAAAGGGCCCCCGCGACGCAGGTTCGGTCGAAATACGAGCATTATCAGGAATACCTGAAGCGTATCCCCGGGCTCAAAGCAAAGCCAGTCCCGATCAGTCTCGATGAATGGGCGTACACGGGCGTTATGCCAAATTCGTACAAAGTGGTCCCCGCCTACGCTTGGGCGTTTCATGAGATGTTTCGCCATTCTGACCTGTATCAGCTGGGCGGGTTCACCTTCGCCACCGCAATGATGAGCGAAGACCGCACTGACGCGGTTCTGAATCCGACGGGTCTTCTATTCAAGATGTATCGTGAACATTTCGGTACCATTCCCGTGGAAGTATCTGGAGACTCGACGCAGCCCAAGCCGATTTACCCCGCCGGCGGCGACCAGCCCGCAGTCAATCCCGGCAGCGATACTTATCCTCTCGATGTAAGCGCGGCTCTGAGTGAGGACCGCAAGACGCTGACGTTTGCCGTGCTGAATCCGTCAGATTCGGAGCAGCAGTTGAAACTTGCCATCAACGGCGTAAAGCTTGCGAGCCAGGGCCACATTTGGCGAATGGCTCCATCGAGCGTTGACGCCACTATCATCGTGGGACAAAAGCCGGGAGTTGCAGTAGAGGAGCAGAAGCTGACGTCCGTGCCCGATGCCATGTCGGTCCCACCGTTTAGTGTGAACATCTACTCATTCGCAGTGCAGTAGTTTGTCCCGTTCGTGGGTCGCATCGTCGGACGGAGCTTGCCGAGAGCTATTAGCCGCCGCCGTGTGAGTTCGTTGCTTTCGCCACTGCTGTCGGCACGCGTGCCGTCCTGCGCGCGCCAGCATTCGAGACTTCCGCCGCAAAAGCATTGGGCCGCGAAGTGGTTGCGCCGCAACCACTAGCGTCTCTTCGCGCCGGTGCGGGCCACCGCCCCCGGGGCCAGATGGGTGGATTCCCTCAACACTAAATGGGTGGTCAACAAGTATTCTGTTCCCGTAGCCGAGGGCGTTTCGGCTTTTACCTCCGTCAGCAGCGCATGGAAGGCCAATCGTGCCAACTCGGCCTGCGACATCTGCACGGTGGTCAAGGCGGGGAGGACAAACTGCGCCAGGCGAATGTCGTCAAACCCAACCACTGACAAGTCTCGCGGAATTATCAGGCCTTCCTCGTAGCTCTTGCGCATCACTCCTAGCGCCGTCATGTCGTTGGAACAAAGTATCGCAGTAGGAGTGAGCGGGCAGGCTAGTAACTGGGCGCAGGCCGAAATTCCGCCTTCGATGGTGTGCGTTCCTTCGACGATCAGGCGTTGGTTTGCCTCCAGTCCGATCTCCTCCATGGAACGGATAAACGCCTGCTTACGCGCTCTGGCGGATTTCAACCGAAGAGGCCCCGAGATGAAAGCGATCTTGCGATGACGAAGGGCAGCCAGATGCTGTACTGCCTGGCGAATGCCATGCAGATAATCAATCCGTATGTTGCTGACCAGCGAACGGGGCGGACCAACATCCACGAAAACCAGAGGGACCTTCCGTAGTTTCAAATCCTCGAGCAACACTTCTTCCATGCCGAACGTCATGATGGCGACGCCATCCACGCGACGCTCGATCATTCGCCGTACCGCGGTCTCCATCTGTTCCGGATCGTTTCCCGTCGAGGTGAGCATGATCTCGTAACGATGCTGAACGGCGATCTTTTCGAACACTTGAACAATTTCGGGAAAGAACGGGTTGGTGATATCGGAAATGACCAGGCCGAAAATCCGGCTGCGGCCTGATACCAGGGATCGGGCCTGAGAGTTTGGGTAGTAACCGAGTTGGCGAACTATGCTCCATACCCGTTTCGCCAGTTGCGGATCAACCGTGGGCGTGTGGTTGATGGTGCGGGAGACCGTGGCTGTTGAAACCTTTGCCCGCTTGGCTATTTCCCGTATGTCCATTGCGTCAGAATGCGAACCTAACCGTAGAAGTGTCGGGGGATTGTAGCATCGCGAAAGTTTTTCCTATCGCGTTTCTGCGGGATTACAGATTCATCATCCTAAGTGAAACGAAGGGGTGACCGCGGTGCTGCACTTGCCGTCAACAAGCAGAAAAGCGTTTGGATCATAGTCATTGTTTATCATCCCTGCGATAAAACGAACGCTGAAGTCTCCATTTGAAAAGCCGGTGAATCTTGTGCTTGGTAAGCCGAAGCCGTAACATTATGGGCTGGCGACCTGCAGCGGACTCGGAGGCGAAACTTGAATACGAAAATGCTTTGCACAAGGCTGGCTGTCCTTATGGTGGTCTGCGGTTTGCCTGCTTTCGGGCAGAAGAAGGAACAAGACCGCGTCGAAAATGCGGGAAGAGTTATGCAGGAAATCTTGAACATTCCGGACGACATTCCACAGGACGTAATCGACAAAGCAGACTGTGTTGTGGTGTTGCCGTCCGTGCTCAAATTCGCCATTGGCATTGGTGGGAGTTACGGCCGCGGCGTCATGACCTGCCGCAGCGGCAAGAATTTCAAAGGGCACTGGGGTCCTCCAACCATGATGGCACTTGAAGGCGGAAGCTTTGGATTGCAGTTGGGTGGGCAAGCCACCGACTTCGTGTTGCTGCTGATGACTCCCGGGTCAGCGCGGAACATCCTCACCAGCAAGGTCAAGCTGGGGGGTGACGTCTCCGCCGCAGCTGGCCCGGTCGGGCGGAACGCGTCTGCTGAAACCGACGTCACCCTGCGGGCTGAAATCCTCTCCTATTCCCGCGCTCGCGGATTGTTTGCCGGAATTTCTCTTGCCGGCTCGACTCTTCGCGCCGACAACGACGCCAACAAGAACCTGTACGGGAAAGATGTTCGCGCACAAAATATCGTGTTCAACCATGCGGTAGAGACGCCTGCGTCTGCGAAGTTGTTGCTGGACACGCTGTCCAAGAAATCTCCAACCAGTAAGTCCAAATAGGCGAGCAGGATAGGTCACAGCAATGAAAGGTCACAACCGTTCTGTTAGCGTCCTGGCGTGCGCTCCACGAGCATTGGTTACCTGCCCCTGGTGACTGGTGTAATCGGGCCGAGCTCCTCAGTTTTCGTCGAGAAAAGTGTCTGAAAAACAGACGGAAGTCTGGAGACTAAACAGCGGCCAAGTGGCGCAGCCAAATCCGTGGAAGCTTAATCCTCGCCTGATGCGTCCCACCTGCCTGAAAGCAAGCCACTTAGAGGCATCTTCGAAACTTGCTCAAAGAACTGCAGTTTGGGAGGTGGGATGCATTGATCTAGAGCGAGGAGCGGACATGGATCGCGTGACCCAGAGCTTAAGCAAACTAACGGCGGTGGTTACAGGCTTCTTGGGGATTGCCTTGATTTCAGCGTCAGCGGCTTTGGCGCAAGGGCAGTCCGCTGTTGCGGGCGTCAATAGCAGCTCAGCGGCAATTCAACTCGCGGCTACGCTGCCATCGCAACTGCGCTTGAGTCTTTCGGAAGTTGCGCTGGATATCAACGTCTGCGACCCCACGCAGAGTTCGGCGGCCGTAACCGTGCCGGTTACCAGTTCGTGGGTGCTGGACTCTGGCACGAATAACGTGGAACTGGTCGGGTACTTTGATTCGCCGGCGATGGCGCTGTCAGATGATGCGGGTCATGCCATCCCCGCGAATCACGTGCTGGGCGGGCTGGCAGAAGAAGTTATGATGCCCTTCGGCGAAACCAGCCGTCTCGGCATCGCCACCGCCAGCCGCACTCTTTTCCGGCAACAGATCGGCCGCCGGAATGTTACGGGCAGCCGTTCTGACATGCTGAAGATCCAACTCAGCCGCATTGACGATGTGGCGGCGCCTGCTGGTGAATACCGCGGGACTCTGCACCTGCGGCTGGTTTCCTACTAACGGTCACACTGGCTGCACAACCAATGCGAGTCCCTCCCCCCACAAGTACTAGGCCCCTCCGAGTGCATGTAACCAAAGAACTCTTGCTATTGTCCTCCTAACGTACTAATAAATGAGGGAACAGCCAAGCAATCCCAAGGAAGCCTCGAGAGGCCAGATGGATTCACTGAAGCTGCTGGTGGTGGAAGACGACCTACCCAGTCTGGAATTGATGACCGAAGTCCTAACCGGTCTTCAGGCCCAGGTTCGTCCGTTAGCTGACAGTGAGCGAGCAGTGGCAGTCATCAACCAGGAAAGATTCGATGGAATTTTCCTGGACTTGGAGATGCCCAGGGTGAATGGCTTCGAGCTTGCGCAACGAATCCGGCAATCTCCCTGGAACAAGACGACTCCGATTCTTATCGTTACCGGGCGCGACGAGCGCGATACCATGCGGCAGGCCTTTGCCACCGGCGCCACTTTCTTCTTGCAGAAGCCCATTGACCGGCAGAAGCTGAATGCCTTGTTCCGGACCGTGCGCGGAACGCTGTTCGAAAACCGCCGCCGAAGCACACGCGTGCCCATGCAGACCGAAGTGCGCTGCGCCGTGGGTTCGAGAATGCTTCGGGGGCAAAGCTGGAATCTCAGTCAAGGCGGAATGCAAGTCGAAGTCGGCGACCTTAATCCAGGAGACAACATTCGCGTATCGTTCCGATTGCCCTCATCGACGGCTATGATCGACGTTCTCGGGACGGTAATCTGGGTAAAGCCAGACCGGCAAGGTATTCACTTCACCAAGATGACAAGTCAGAATCAGGAAGAGATAAACCACTTTATTGCTCGGGTAGAGACGCAGTAAGCACCAATTACAAATCCTACTCTAAGTAACTTCCGTAACCTATCCAGTCTCACTTCTGATATGCCAACTTAGACCTAGCGCAATACACGCGAGGGTGAAGTCGATTGATTCGTCCAGCTCAAGCCCTTACCGGAACCATCTTGGTTGCCGATGATCAGATTCCCAATCGGGAATTGTTGCAGGAGCTTCTTAGCGCGCAGGGATTCAACGTTATCACTGCTTCGGATGGGGCAGAAGCGCTGGCGTGTATTAACAGGACACCCGTGGATTTGGTGCTCCTTGATGTGATGATGCCTCACTTAGACGGATTTGAAGTCTGCCAGCAAATCAAATCTAATCCGGATACTGACCTGATTCCCGTCATTCTAGTGACGGCTCTCTCCGACAAGCAGGACCGCATCGAGGGCATTCGAGCCGGGGCGGATGATTTCCTGACCCGGCCGGTGGATCACCTTGAATTGCTGGCGCGAGTGCGGTCGCTGATGAAACTAAAATACCGCACGGACGAGTTGGAACGGGCGGAGACTGTGTTGTTCAGTTTGGCGAGGAGCATTGAAGGAAAGGACCCCTATACTCACGGGCACTGCGAGCGCTTAGCCGAGTACTGCGCCGCGCTGGGGGCGCACCTTGGACTAGAGAAGGAACAGATCACCGCGCTGCGCTGGGCCGGTGTGGTCCACGACATCGGCAAGATTGCCATTCCGGACTCCATTCTTCTCAAGCCAGCGGCGCTTACTCCCGAGGAGTGGAAACTGGTCCGCGAGCATCCCACGGTCGGAGAGCGAATTTGTGCTCCCTTGAAGTCATTTCGTCTGGTGCTTCCCATCATTCGTCATCACCATGAGAAATTCGACGGCTCAGGATATCCGGATGGACTTCGCGGAGAGGCCACGCCGATAACCGCCAGAGTGCTACAGATCGTCGATGTGTACGACGCACTGACCACGGTACGCCCCTACAAGCCGGCCTTTTCCATCACGGACGCACTTCAAACTATGAAACTGGAAGTGTCGCGAGGGTGGTGGGATGCGCAAATCTTCGATCAGTTTGAACAACTCGTCCGCAGCGGTACAGCCCAGTTCCTATCTCGTGGGGCTGCGGCTGGTGCAGGCGGCTGACAGCGGAACTTCTTGCCGGCGGATACTGCGCGTTACTTGCCGCAGCCACTTCCTGGCCGAAACAGGCCTGGATAGCTACTTCTTGCGAAGATGAGTCGCGTCTTTCCAGGCGTTCGGCGAGCACAAGCAGCGAGGACGACATGAAGAGGATATTGATTGCCGAAGATAACGCCGTCAATCGCGAACTTCTGCGCGAGCTACTCGAAGCGCGCGGCTATGCCGTCGAGGAGGCCTGCCATGGTCTGCAGGCGCTGCAGATGATGGCGCAGTCCAAGCCTGACATCCTGCTGCTCGACCTTAGCATGCCCGTGCTGGATGGTTTCTCGACCTTGCGCAAGATTCGCGAGAATGCCGACATGGCTTCTCTGCCGGTGTTGGCGGTCACTGCCTTTGCTATGCGAGGTGACCGCGAAAAAGCGCTGGAAGCCGGTTTTGACGGCTATTTGGCGAAACCACTTAGTTCCACATCGCTGGACGCCGAGCTAAGTCGCATCTGCGCCCGGCCGCAAGATGCAGGCGGCGCCGGGCCTCGCCAAGGCTGCCTCCAATGAAGGCTAAATAGCGCTGAAATCGGCAAAAGGAGAGCGATGAATATAAGCAGCAGGATGGAGAAATGGACATCGAGAAGCCGATGGCGCCGGTCCCTGCTGCTGATCGCTCTCATGATCTTTCCGATCGCGCTCTTCTCTTATTACATCACCGGAGTGCTGAAGGCTCAGGTGGAACATCAGGGGAGGGTCGAGAGTACTCAAATCGCCGGGGTTTCAGCCTCGCTCGTCGAGGATCACTTTCGCCAAAGCATCGCATTTTTGGACTCGATCGCAGGGCGCCGAACTTTGCGGCAGGCTTGGACGTCGGGGGATTTGAAGATGGTCCGGTGGCACCTGAGCGAGGCTAAACGCCTGCGTCCGGATTTCTCTTTTGTCAGCGTGTACGGCCTGGATGGCACTATGCGCGCCATCGATCCTCCCCAGCCCGAACTGATTGGGGAGACCTTTGCGTTTCGCGATTGGTACAAGGGAGTTAGCCGTGAATGGAAACCGTACGTCTCTGAGGTCTATCGCACTGCCGTATCTCCACACGATCTGGTGGTAGCCGTGGTTGTCCCGTTGTACGACGAGCAGGGCAAGCCGATCGGCATTCTTATGGGCGCGGATCCTCTTCAGACCATCAGCCAGCATTTGGTGGCAACCAGGCTTGAAGGGGGATGGAACATCCTCTTGGTGGATCAGAAAGGGCACCTGGCCGCACGCCGGGATATCGGGTCCCCCTCCACCATCGTTGACTTGACCGAATATGAGCCCGTCGAACGATTACACGCCGGGAGCAACGGGATCGGAACCTTTACTCGTGGTAACCAGACCATGTTTACCCGCTACGAATCTGTGCCCGCCTACGGTTGGGGCGTACTGGTGGAGCAGCCCTCCTTTTTGTTGCAGCAGAGGGTTTGGTCCGTGGAAAAACGCGTATGGGTCCTCGGCTTGGTGTTCGCGTTTGGGGGTCTGTTCATAAGCGCTCTCCTGGGATCGCTCTATGCGCAGTTGGAAACCGGGAATCGCTTCATGGATTTGTCGGTCGATATGTTTTGTATTGCCGGATTCGATGGATATTTCAAGAGTGTTAATCCCAGTTGGGGAAAGGTGCTTGGTTTCAGCGCGCGGGAAATCACTTCCAGGCCTTACATGGAGTTCATCCATCCGGACGACCGCGGAGGTAACGCGAAACGAAGAGGAGGGTTTGCAAAAAGGCGAAGTCACGCTGGCTTTCGAAAACCGGTATTTGTGCAAAGACGGCTCCTTTAAATGGCTCTCGTGGAATGCGATTTCCGTGCCCGCTCAGGGACTCATCTACGCGGTGGCCCGGGACGTCACGCAGATCAAGAAATGGTCTGAGCAAATCGCCGGGCAAAACCGGGAACTCGAGCTGCGCAATCGTGAGGTGGAACGTGCGACGCAGATGAAGAGCAAGTTCCTCGCCAGCATGAGTCACGAGTTGAGGACGCCGCTCAATGCCATCGTGGGCTTTTCAGAACTTTTGTCCGAGCAGACCGCGGGTCCACTCAGCGACAAGCAAAAGCGCTTTGTGGGCCACATCAGCACGGGAGCGGCACACCTGCTGCAGTTGATCAACGACATTCTGGATCTTTCCAAAATTGAAGCCGGACAACTGGACTTTCATCCTGAGAGTTTCTCCATCAAAGATGCATTGCCCGAGGTTCTCTCAACCATCCAACCTTTGGCCACAGCTAAGAACATACAGGTGGAAGAGGAACTGGAAGCCGGTTCTGAAGTTCTGGCGGACCGGATCCGCTTCAAGCAGATCTTGTTCAACCTGCTGAGCAATGCGGTCAAGTTCACTCCCAAAGATGGACGAATCGATATCGTGGTTCGCGAAGAGGAGGACTCAATTCTCGTATCGGTGAGCGATACGGGCAAGGGCATTCGCCTCGAGGACCAAGCCGTAATCTTTGAGGAATTCCGGCAGGTGGATGACGGCTCGGGAGGCGCTCGTGAGGGGACCGGACTGGGTCTCGCCATTACCAAGCGCTTGCTGGAGCAGCAGGGCGGAAAAATCTCGCTGCGAAGCGAATTCGGAAAAGGCAGTTGCTTCACCTTCACCCTACCTCGAGGATCGATAGCAGTGGCGAATGCTGCAGACGCCGAAATGATCTCCGCTCACGAAGTGGCGGTCCGGGAAGGCCGCCGCAAACCGCTGATCCTGATCGTAGACGATGAACTGTCCGCGCGGGAACTTCTAGCTACCTATCTGAGTCCGGATTACCGCGTCGCTATGGCTGAGTCCGGAGCGGAAGCTCTGCAGAAAGCCCGCGAGCTTTTTCCGGATGCCATCACGCTGGACGTCTTGATGAGCCAGGGAAATGGCTTCGAAACCCTGGTCGCACTTAGAAAAGCGCCGGCTTCGGCAAACATACCCATCATCATTCTGTCGGTTGTCGAACAGAAGCAGGTGGGTTTTGCGCTGGGAGCGACCGACTATCTTGTGAAGCCAATCCGCAAGTCCTCCCTGTTAGAAACCATTCGTAAGCACCTGCCTTTGCATGGCGCCGGCGATACCGTCCTCTTGCTGGTGGACGATGATCAAAAAACCCTGGAGCTTTTGGAGGAGACTCTGCGGCCGGCCGGATACAACACTCACAGCGTTCAAAGCGGCGCCGGAGCGCTGGAAGTATTGTCTTCCAGGCTCGTGGGTGCAGTCTTACTCGATCTGCTGATGCCGGGCATGGACGGTTTTCAAGTTCTCCAGAGAATTCGGCAGCAGGAGACTCTGAGAGAGTTGCCGGTTTTCGTCTTGACTGCCAAGAATCTCACCTCGGAAGAAGTCACGCTTCTTAGTCAGCAAAGTCAGGCATGGTTCCACAAGAGCGGTAGCTGGCAGCAGCAACTCCTAGCGGAGGTTGGGAGGGTCTGTGGCAGCGGTAAACGCAGCAAAGCAGCGGCACAAGAATAATTGGGAGTGATCCAACAATTGTTGCTCGGATCGAGTAATCGATGAACCGTCAACGGAGAATGTCTCATGGCCAATAGCAGCCACTCGCCGTTGAAACTGCTGGCGATTGACGATACACGTCAAAACCTCGATCTGATCATCGCGGCGTTGACCCAGGACGGTCTGGAGATTCTGACCGCCAGTGATGCCGATGCCGGGCTGCAACTCTTCCTGGAGAGCCGTCCCGCCATCGTTCTGCTCGATCTCGTCATGCCGAAAATCGGGGGAATGCAACTCCTGGAGCGGATGATCGCAGCGGATCCAGGGGTCAACGTCATTCTTATGACGGGACACTACTCTACCGATTCTGCGGTGGAAGCCATCCAAAAAGGGGCCTCCGATTACCTGACCAAGCCGATTGAACTGGGAAAACTTCGTGGCCGGGTTGGTGCACTTGTAGCCGAAGCGGAAAGACGAAGGAAGATTTTTCAACTCGACCATCAATTGCTGGACGCTTATCAATTTGAGGGAATCATCGGACGCAGTCCCGCCATGCTGGATACGTTCGCGAGAATCCGCCGGGTGGCGCCGCATTTTCAAACCGTCCTCGTCACCGGGGAGACGGGTACTGGCAAGGAACTCGTGGCCCGCGCGTTGCACCGCTTGAGCCCAGTATCGTCTGGCCCATTTGCGGTTTGTAACTGCTCGGCCCTGGTGGAAACTCTGCTGGAAAGCGAGCTTTTCGGCCATGTGCGCGGGGCGTTCACGGGGGCAAATCAAGACAAGGTTGGAGTGTTTGAATCTGCCAATGGCGGGACAGTCTTCCTGGATGAGATTGGCGAATTGTCGCTCCCAGCTCAGGCCAAGCTGTTGCGAGTTGTGCAACAAAGAGAACTGCAACGGGTGGGGTCGCCCAAGCCACGCCGCGTCGATGTCCGCGTCATCGGAGCCACTCATCGCGACCTGCGTGCTCTGGTGACTGAGGGCCGGTTTCGCGAAGATCTCTACTACCGGTTGTCGATGATTGAGATTCATTTGCCCCGCCTGGCGGATCGTAAGGAAGACCTGCCCTTGCTGCAAAAGCACTTTGTAGAAAAGTTCGCAGCGCAATATGGGAAAGAGATCAAGGGAATTACCCGGCGCGGCCAGCTGCACCTGGCCCGTCATAGCTGGCCGGGAAATGTACGGGAACTGGAGAACGTAATTGGCAGCGCCGCCATGATGATCCAGGGAAGCACCATTGACTTGGCGGATTTTCCCGAATCCTTGCGGAATCCCGTGCAAGCCGTGGAGGGTGGTGAAGTCCTGGGATCTTTGGAAGATGTCCAGAACCGTCATCTGCTCAAAGTTCTCGAGCACGTGGGTGGCAACAAAGCCCGTGCTGCCGAGATACTTGGAGTTAGCAGAGCTACGGTTTACGAAATGTTAGCCAGAATCAAGAAAAGTGAGGGGACGACAATGGGTAAGGCTACCGCCGGATCCGTTTGATCGTGCTTCACATTTATTTTGGCTAATGATCCTCTAATTTCGAGACTTATATAGCCTCCCAATGTTGAACCTTCAAACTAGCGCGAGAGGCCAGCCAGGCGACGGAAACCGTTGATTCTTCGAAGCTGCCCTACCCTCCCGACAAGCTATACCTCGACTGTTCTACCCAACCTCTATCGGCCCGATTCGTGCACATAGATTCCAGCACTCGGCTTCCTCGGGCAACGTCTTCTCATCGTTTCTTCCCATGTCCAGGAACGCTTCATTACGGCCGACGTGCAGGAGCGGCTATGCAGGCGCCTTTTGTCCAGATCCTGATCGTCAAGCCGGATGGTTACATTCATTCCGAAGCTTTTGCGGAACTAGCTGAAACCTTGCGCTCAGGATTGAAGAGCCTGGGGATCGACGCCAAGGTGGTGGAGAATCACGCCGATCCCTCAGCCGCAAATATCGTGTTGGGATGGCACTTGCTGCGGGAGGAGCAGGCGCTGCCCAAACAGTGCATCCTCTACAACCTGGAACAGATGGATCGCAGGAATCAGGCGATGCGCGACCGGCTCGTCCGGATGGCGAAGCGTTGCGAGATTTGGGACTACAGTCTTCGCAACATCCAGATTCTCTACCAGAATAGGTTCCCCGCGCTTCTCCGGCATGTTCCCCTCGGCAGCGTCCCCACCCTGGCGCGGATTGCGCCTGCTCCCGAGCAGGACATCGATGTGTTGTTTTACGGCTCGATGAACCCGCGACGGGCCCACGTGATCGAAGAGTTGAAGGGAGCGGGACTCAAGGTTCACGCCGTCTTCGGGGTCTATGGCCCCGCCCGGGATGCCCTGATTGCGCGGGCTAAGGTGGTGCTCAACCTTCATTTTTACGACACCAACATCTTCGAGATGGTTCGGGTGTCGTATCTATGGATGAACCGGAAAGCGGTAGTGGCCGAGTGTAACCAGACAACCGAGTTGGAGGATGGCCTGGAAAGCGCGGCCTGCTTCGTGCCTTATGGGCGACTCCGAGAGGCCTGTCAGGAACTGGTGGCGAATCCTGAGAAAAGGCATGCCCTGGAAGAACGTGCCTTCGAAATCATGTCGGCGCGGGACGAGACCGCCATTCTGCGCCGCGTCCTGGCGGGCGAAGCAGAAGTGCCTCCGCCTCACGCTGTCGCGCCAGTGAAGCTTTCCCTGGTGGTGAACACGTGGAATGAAGAAAAGATGCTTCCGGGATTGCTCGATTCCTGCCAAGGGGTCGATGAAATTGTCGTAGCCGATATGAACTCCACGGACCGGACCATCGAGATTGCCCGCGCCAAGGGAGCAAGTATCACCGCGCTGCCGTTTGCGGGGGGGACCTGCGTGGAGCCCGGACGCCAGGCGGCCTTGGCTAGCGCAACCGGCGATTGGATATTGGTCCTCGACGCGGATGAACGATTGCCCGAAAACGGCCTGCAGCGGCTTCGTCAGATCATCGCCAACTCGCCTGCAGACGTGAGCGCATATTCGCTAGCTTTCCAGGTATTGATTGGGGCCATGCGGATTCGCGCCACCGGCTGGGAACCGCGGCACGAACGCCATGTGCGTCTCTTCCGCAGAGGCCGGGTGCAGTGGCCGGCGCTGGTTCACGCCGTGCCCAAGGTTGATGGACGGGTAGTGGAGATCGCGGAAGACGACGTTCTGGATCGTCCATCACAATTTCTCCGACCTGGCTCACTTCATCGACAAGACCAACCGCTATTCCTCTGTCGAGGCCCGCGAAATGCTGGAAGCGGGCAAACCGGTTTCGTTGATGGCAGGTCTGTCGGAAGGCCTTCAAGAACTGGTTCGCCGCTACTCGCCCGAGCAGGATGGAGCGCTTTCCTTTGCCCTGGCGTTCGGCATTCTCGCCTACAAAGTCCTCAATCATGCGAAAGCCTGCGAAACTGCGGGATGGCCAACAGAGTCGGTTCCGTCCACGGCCTCGCTAGGCCGAGCCGTGGAGGCCTTCGCCAGAGAACTCTCCGCGGAAATGATTGCAGTTCGGCCGTTGGGAGTGGCCGGCAGTGAAGCAGCCCAAGCGGAGTTGGAGGCCAGCATCATCATCCCTGTTCACAACAAGCGGGAATTCACAGAACGCTGTGTTGCGAAGCTGCGTGAGAACACACCCGCCGGTCTGTACGAGGTCGTCTTCATCGATAACGCCTCCACAGACGGCACTGGTGAATTTCTTAACAGTCTCGGTGGCGACACTGTCGTGATCAGCAATTCCGAGAATCTCGGTTTCGTCGAGGCCTGCAACCAGGGAGCCAGCCAGGCCCGCGGAAGATATCTGGTGTTCCTGAACAACGATACCGAGCCTCAACCCGCCTGGCTTCAGGCGCTCCTTGATGTGGCTAGTAAAGATTCGAACGTTGGCGCAGTTGGCTCGAAGCTCGTCTATCCGGACGGGCGGCTGCAAGAGGCGGGCGGAATAATTTTTAGGGATGGAAGCGGATGGAATTTTGGCCGTTTCGACGATCCTTCGGCAGCGGCCTACAACCAAGCTTGCGAGGTGGACTATTGTTCGGGAGCCTCCCTGATGGTGCGCCGCGACGTGTTCGAGCGATTGGGCGGTTTCGATCGCCGCTACGCGCCCGCCTATTACGAAGACACTGATCTCTGTTTCGGGGTTCGCAGCCTTGGGTTGAAAGTAATGTACTGTCCACTCTCGACCGTTGTTCACTTCGAGGGAGTCACCGCGGGCACGGACCTGAACTCCGGTTTCAAGAGGTATCAAGCCATCAATCGGGAGAAATTTGTCGCCAAGTGGGCTGCCGCTCTGGCTTTGCAAGGTCCGCCGCCGAGCGTGACCCGCAAAGTCCCGGCCACAGCGGATCGAGCGAGGGTTGCCCAACCTGTGCCTGCGTCAGGGCAGCCAGCGAGCGCGGCTCAGATTCTTCCGCCGGCGCAGGCTGGAGCTCCCCATGTGCTGATCATCGATCCCTTCATGCCCCTCTACGACGTTGCTTCGGGATCGCTTCGACTGTTCCGCGTTGTCCAACTGCTCCGGGTGCTGGGTTGCCACGTGACTTACATTGCACGCGCCGGCTCGCCGCAAGAACGCTACCGCACGGAACTCGAGGCACTCGGCGTAGCGGTGTATGCTACCGATCCCGAAAAACTGGCGCAGCTTGGCCACGCCGTCGACGCGCCGCCGATCGATCTGGCGCACATTCTTTCGGAGCGCCCTTGTCAACTCGCATGGCTTTCGTTTTATGACATCGCCGAGCAGTACCTTCCCGATATTCGGCGTCTCTCTCCGGCCACCACGATTACGATCGACACAGTCGATGTGCACTTCTTGCGCGAGCGGAGACAGGCCGAACTAGCTCACGACAAAGCCGGGCTCAAAAAGGCGACCGTGACCAAAAAGCGCGAGATGTCGATTTACGGCCGGGCCGATCTGGTAATTACAGTCACGGAAGCGGACGCGGAGATTCTACGGCGAGCAGGACTTAAGACTCCTATCGATATCGTCCCCAACGTTCATGCGGCGGTGGAAGTTATACCGGGCTATGAGGCGCGCCGGGGCCTGCTGTTCGTAGGGAATTTCAATCACCCTCCGAACATCGATGCCATCTGTTGGTTTTGTGAGGAGATCATGCCGCGGGTGTTAGAGCGGCTGCCGAACGTGAAGCTGTCGGTCATAGGCCCCAATCCTCCGGCGCAGGTGCAGGCGCTTGCGGGTCCAAATGTTTCCATCCGGGGCTGGGTCCCGGAAACCGGATCTCATCTCGATGCGGCGCGGGTTTCGATTGCACCCTTGCGAGTCGGCGCGGGCATGAAAGGGAAGATCGGCGAGGCTCTTTCCCGCGGAATTCCTGTGGTTACGACTTCCATCGGCGCCGAGGGCATGGGATTGCGCGACAACGAACACTTACTCATTGCCGATGACGCGGACCGTTTTGCGGAAGCGGTGGTGCGCGTTCATGAGGATCGGGCCACTTGGGAAAAGCTCGCGGCTGCAGGACGGGAAGTAATCGAGTCGCGATACGGCATGAAGGCTAGCATGCACAGGCTGCATGCATTGCTGGTGAAGGCTTATGCGGCTTCCCGCAAATCGCGCCAGCCGGTGAGCGAGCGAGTTAGCCCCGTCCTTCCCAGTGCGCGAAAAGGAAAAGGCAAGCATCGATCCGCTGCGGCGTCGCAATAATTCAAAGATAAGATTCTCGCGAGATAGGATTAAGCCTTGGCGGCCCTGGCCGGTGCAGCTTGTCCTAGCTTGAGAAAAATGTCGACGCGCACCCGCTCTCGCCAGGCCCGGACCTCCTCCGAAGAATCCGCATGCGCGAGAGCGGCGAGCGCCTCTTTCGGCTGATCCAGTTGGAGGTTGATCTCGGCGGCATACAACCAGGCCCGCGTAAAATCCCGGTGCAATCGGGTCGCGTGCCGGAAACACGATAGCGCGAATTCGAGATCGTGAAAGGATTCATACTCCAATTTTCCAAGGTCAAACCACGCCAGGGGATTGTCTTTTTCCTCTTTTACTTTGAGGCGGCCGAGCCGGCGATAGTAGTCATTTTTCCGCGCCCGGACTTCCGGCGAATCGCGAAGATAACCGAAGTTGTGAATCACGACATCAGTTTGGGGAAAGGCAACTCCGAGCGTACAGAGGCGATACTCCAGCAGTTCGTGGACTCGCCCGAAGAAATAGATTCGAGGATCACGCCGCACCAGCCCGACTTTGGGAAGCTCATGGAAAGAGGCGGCGTTTCTGGCGCGCTCCAGACCGCAATCGTTCGGACGGGAAACGCTTCCCATCGAACGAGACGCGGCGGACAGCATGTATAGGCGATGCTTCACTGTATACGCGGCTATGTCTTTAGCTTCGATCAGTGCCGGTATTAGTTGCTTTGCGCTTGCATCCAGTTCCTCGTCAGGATCCAGCACGAGGACCCAGTCGGTAGTCATATGACCAAGCACCGCATTGCGGGCCTTGGCGAAGTGATCTTCCCAGGGAACAGAAACAACCGTTGCTCCACAGGCGCGGGCAATATCTGGGGTCCCATCGCTTGATCCCGTGTCTCCCACGACGATCTGGGTCGCCAGGCCTCGGACGCTTTCGAGGCAATAATGCAGTGTCTCTGCCGCATTCTTGACGATCATCGAGAGACCGAGTGTGGGCATGGCTAATCGTCCGAGATGAATTCCGAGTTCCCGGATCAGTTGTGCAAGTTGTTTGCCAGAGAGTGGGCAGGTTCGCGCCGGTAGATCGACGAATGCGGTTAGAGGGAGATTAGAGAGACGGTCGCCAGACGGAAAAATAGAACGTTTAGTGTATCGAAGCGTGGCCGGGGGGACGCCCAATTCCGTACTGTTTGATTTTGCTGTATAGAGAGCTGCGAGGAATGCCCAATCGTTTCGCTGCCGCTTCCACTCTGCCGCCTTCGATGGTCAGGACCTGCTTGATATAGTCCATCTCCATCTGCTCCAAAGTGCGAATCGGGTTTGCCATGGACGGCGCCGGCTCGGCAGGCAGGTCGAAATGCAGATCTCGTTCGCGCAGCACCCTGCTGTCGCTAAGCAGAACCGCCCGCTCCAGCACGTTGCGAAATTCGCGGATGTTTCCGGGCCAACTGTAAGACTGCAGCGCGCGCAACGTGCCTTCTGTTAGTTCGACCTCGCCCCCGGTTCCTAAATCGCGAGGCAGCCGCTTGAGAAAATATTCGGCAAGAATCGGAATGTCTTCCACTCGCTCCCGCAGAGCGGGAGTGGTCAGGGGAATCGTGTTAATGCGGAAGTACAGATCGCTGCGGAAGCGGTGCTGATGGATCAGGTCGACGATATCCTGATGGGTGGCGGCGATCAAACGGACGTCGACCCGGCGGTCGCGGAGATCGCCGAGTCGCCGGAACTGTTTTTCCTCCAACACTTTTAGCAGGCGTGGTTGCAGGGGCAGATCTACGTCTCCGATTTCGTCCAGGAATACGGTGCCTTTGTGGGCAATTTCAAGTAACCCTGGCTTACTCTGAACCGCCCCGGTGAAAGCGCCTTTTTCGTAGCCGAAAAGCTCACTTTCCAGAAGCTCGCGCGATAAACCTCCACAGTTCAGATCCACAAACGGTTCCGAGCTGCGGGCGCTGTGCTCGTGAAACCAGTGCGCCAGCACACCTTTTCCTGTGCCGGTTTCACCGTGAATCAGAATCGGACTATCGGCCACTACCACCTTGGCGCAGATTTCCGCCAGCCGTCGAATTACCGCGCTGCGGCCGAGAAACGGGTCAATCGTTTCCCGCAGTTGACGGCTGCGTTCGGCGAGTTGCTTCTGCCGGTTGCGCCGGTTCTCCAGGCTGCGCTGGATTACCAAATGCAGGGTGGCGAGTTCGATGGGTTTAGTGAGGAACTGTTCGGCCCCCAGCTTGACCGCTTGCACGGCCAAGTCTATTGAAGCCTCGGCGGTCAAAACAATGATGGGGACGCTGGGATCAAAGGGGCGCAGCCGAACGATCAGGTCCAGCGCATTTCCATCGGGCAGGTTGTAGTCCAGGACGACGACGTTCCGGACGGGAAGTGCGCCACAGCAATTCGGCCTCGGCTCGGGTCTCGCACGACAAGACCTCGCAGCCCTGGGCCGTAAGGAAGGAACTAACTGTGCTGAGAAACTGGGTTTCGTCATCAACAACCAGGACTCGGTCCTTCGGCATCGTATTGCCTTTCTACAAATGCCGTATCCTCCTCACAGCCAGACGGAGGAGGAGTTTGGTCTGAGTCCCCCACCCTGATTACAGGCGGACTGCCTCGGTCTCCTCCGGGATACCAAGGTACAGATCAATGTCCCCACTCTGGACTAGAATCGGGAGGATAGTCAAGAAGCAAGGCGCTTGTTCCATTTTCAGAACAGAACCTGTTGGTTGGTCATCGAGACAACGGGCCAAGCTTTTTCGCGATGCTATTTCATGACCGCTGAGCGAGACATTCCTAGGCATGATCCGGGACTATCGGATCGCCCTAAGTCTCGTGCTAGTGGCGGCTTCTGGGTACCGGCTTGGTCCGGCATTTCTTCGAATTCTTGCGCAGCCAGGTCTCCAGCGATTCGCCTAGCTGGGGAGTAGCGTCCGAGAACTGGACACCTGTTTTGCCCGAGGGATTGGTCCAGCGAACCTCGCCAGTCAGCGTCAAAAAGTTCGTTTTTCCGGACGAGCCCAGCCGAATTTGAAGCGTTTGGCCAACTTCAAGGGGCGCCGGGGAGACCAGAGCCATTCCAGTTTCCCCGATATTCAGCGATACTGCCTGAAATTCCGGGGCGTGCTCCTGTGTCACAAGGGCCGTAGTTTGCGCAGGATGACGGCGGTAGCGGCGGCGCTCACGCACCATCATGGGATAGGCAGCCCGGATGGTGCGAGAGGCATTGTGCCGATCTATCGGGTGGGCTAGGACAAAGTTCGCTCCCGAGCGGAAAGCAGACGCTTTTTGTTGAGCATCCGGCAAAATGGCACATGACACCACTCCGGCGTTAGATGCGAGGTCCGGCAAGCTCTGCAACAGTTCCAGGCTGCGATCCTGCAAAAAGTCAACGATTACACCCTCATATTTTGAGGTTTGGAGCCTGCGGATCGCCGCTTGCACCTCGGGACAGACTTCGACGTGAATGTGCAATTGCTCCATCACATCGCAGAGTATGTCGATGGTCTTGGCTTCTCCGCTGACCAGCAGCACACGGATCGCAGCCGAATCTCTTACAGTCATGGCTCAGGAACTGAGGCCGTGGGCCAGTCTGACGAGCGACGCGGCATCATGATGAAGCGCTAGCAAGATGATTGCCAGATTAGAGAGTCCAGGTATTCTTTGAGCTTCCCTAGCGACCAATGGGCGCTGCCTACGGCATAGCTATAAGCGAAAGGTGCTTCACATGCCGGCGCGGCCAGCCTTGGTTGAGAGCTGACCATCGAGTTCTTTCCAGGCACGGTGCAACTCGACGGACTCAGGAAAGAGTTCCAGCCCTTTTGATAGGCATTGCTTTGCGAGTTCCGGTTGCTTGAGGTGCACTCGAATGCTGGCTGCCCGCAGATAAGATCGCGCGCTGCCTTCCAACGCCGCGAGTCGTTCCGCTTGTTCCGCAGCTTCGGGTAAGCGGTCGAGGACGATGTAGGCTTTCATGAGCCGCTCGCGAATCTCCGCTAGTGCCGGCGAGGATTCTAGTGCCTGATGAAGCTTGGCGAGACCGTCTTTGGTACGACCGGATCGGACTTCCGTATAGCCCAACTTGCTGTTCAGCACCGGATCGCCGTGGGTTAACTCCGCTGCTTTAGCATATGCCGCCCGTGCTTCCTCCAGGCGGCCCAGATTGTGCAAAGCGTCTCCGCGGAAATGCTCCCGTAACGCGCCGCTGGACCCACCCACGCCTGCTGTTTCCAATGCTGCGAGCGCGGCCTGATCGTTCCCTGCGTCTACATAGATCATCCCTTTGAAAAGCCAGGCTTGCCGCATCCTGGGCTCCAACGAAATGGCCCGGTCCAGGCAGCGCAAAGGTTCTGCAGCTTCCCGGCAGCATTCATATTCCGCCAAACCCAGTTGTACCCAGGCCAGAGGATCGTGAGGCTGTTCCTGGGCTTTCAGCCGCAGAAGATCACGATACGCGGTCAATTTATTTTTTCTTGATTCCTCTCCGGCCATCTGGCCGAAGTGGTGAATACAAAAATTCGCTCTTCCCATTTTCAAGTTCAGCGCCTTGAATTGGTGCTCCACCAGTTCATGCACGCGGCCAGTGAAATAGATCCCAGGTTTTCGCCTGAAGAGGCGACAGTTCTCGTGCACGAAATATGCAGGTGCGGCGGCTGCCCGCGGATGTTTGTGATCGTTTGCCTCGAGAGCGCTATCCCATCCGCGCCCGGATTTCACCGGCACATAATTGCGGATCGGGACCAAATAGCCGTCGGTTTCAGGAGCGGCCAGGAGTTTTCGCAGCTTACTTCCGGCTCGGCCATCGAGTTCCTCATCTGCGTCCAGGCAGAGAACCCAATCCGTTTGCATGGGCTCCAGCGCGGCATTACGGGCCTCGGCGAAGTGATTGCGCCATGGCGCCGAAACGATGGCCGCGCCAAACTCACGCGCGACATCGGCGGTAGCGTCGGTCGATCCCGTGTCAACGACAACGATCTGCGACACGATTCCAGACACACTCTTGAGGCAGGCGCGAAGGGTATGAGCCTCGTTTTTCGCGATCATGGAAAGACCGAGGGTCTGCATGATTTCCTAATGAAAGGCTTGCCCCGAGAGTCTTCCGGGCAGCAAAGAACCATTTCAGCAAGTCGTTTTCCATCGCGTCTGCCCGATCGGAAATACTCCTGATAAATAACTGCGCGATTTTCTCGATTTTGGCTCGACAATTCGCCCCACGCGGCCAAGTTCGATTAGCGGAACATGAGGAGAGGGAATTGCTTCTTAGGTTGCAGGGGCCTTTGTGTCTGCCGACGTTTCTAATTTCGGCGGACTCTGCTCGCGGACCGGAAGCCGACGTTTGGCCGCTGAGACGCATAAAAAGGCCAAATAACTCATGTTCGCCATTATCGGAATTCTGGTGGTTTTCGGCGCTGTGGTGGGCGGATATCTGATGGAACACGGCCATCTCAAGGTCCTGCTTCAGCCGGCTGAGCTGCTTATCATCGGAGGCGCAGCGGTCGGAACGACTCTGATAGCCAACCCGCTCCACATTCTGAAGAAGATTGCGCAGGGGCTGGGTGGGGTTTTCGGCGGAACTAAATTTCCCCAGCAGAGATACGTTGAGTCACTGAAAATGATGTACGACTTGCTGAACAAGGCCCGGAAGGACGGCGTTGTGGCCATGGAGGCCGACATTGAAGAACCCTCCAAGAGCCCGATCTTCTCCAAGTACCCTGGTTTCCTGAAAGACCATCACGTTCGCGACTTCGTCTGCGACACGCTGCGGATGTCCATCAGCGGCGGAGTGGAAGCCTTCGACATCGACCAGATGATGGAACTCGACATGGATGTTCACCATCATGAGGCCAGCCAGCCGGTGTCGGCGCTGAGTTCCATGGCCGATTCGCTGCCCGGCCTGGGCATCGTGGCCGCCGTTCTGGGAGTGGTAATTACGATGAGCGCGCTGGGCGGGCCGCCGGAAGAGATCGGCGAAAAAGTGGCCGCAGCCCTGGTAGGTACGTTCCTCGGCATTCTTCTTTGTTACGGCCTGATCGGGCCCTTCGCCGCCAACATGTCCAAGGCCGCGGATGAGGAACGCGCCTACTACTACGTCTTGCGCGTGCTGATTAGTTCCTTCATGAAGGGCTCTCCTCCCATCATGGCGGTGGAAGTCGCGCGGCGGGCCATCCCTGGGCAGGTGCGTCCCAGCTTCAAGGAAGTGGAAAAGGCCTGCCGCGCCGGCGGAGTGGCCGCGTCCGCAGCCGCCAAAGCAGGTTCGTAACCTATGGCCGCTCCCTCCGCTACAAAACGCCCCATCATCGTTATCAAGAAGAAGGGTGGCCATGGCGGCCACCATGGCGGCGCCTGGAAAGTCGCTTATGCCGATTTCGTCACCGCCATGATGGCTCTGTTCATCGTGCTCTGGCTGATGAACAGCAGCAAGCAAATCCAGGTGGCGGTCGGCGGGTATTTCAAGGACCCCACCGGTACGTCCAAGAAGGTCGGCACCAACGAGAACGGGCTCGGGCGAGAATTTTTCACTGACCAAAGACAACATGCCCAAGCTGAAGGAGGAGTTGCAGAAGGTCGTCCGCAGGTAACCAACTTCGACAAGCTCAAGAATCAGATCCAAATGACGGTGACCGCCGAAGGGCTACGGATCGAGCTGATGGAGTCCTCGACGGGGACCTTCTTTGAAAGTGGCAAGCCCGGTCTGAACGGTGACGGCAAGGAGCTGCTCATCGCTTTGGCCCAGGAGCTGGCAAAACTGCCCAACACCGTCTCCATAGAAGGGCACACTGACGCCAAACCTTCTACCGGCAATCGGGATTACGGAAACTGGGAACTCTCCGCCGACCGCGCGAATACCGCTCGCAGATTGATGCAGCTGAATGGCGTAAGGCCGAATCAAGTTTCCCAGGTAAGAGGTTATGCCGACCAGAAATTGCGGACGCCGAACAATCCGTTGGATCCCTCCAACCGGCGTATCACTTTGATTGTGCAGTACATCACGAAAGATGAGGATGCAGCGCCGGCAGCCCCTCCAGCTAAGGAAAACCCGGCGAGCGAGAGCGCTGAGCCAGCCCCGCATCCCTGAAAACCGGTTCACAAACCAGGCTACACGTCTAGAAGAGGCTCTCTAGGCGCGGATCGATTGAATGAAAGCCTGTACTTGTTCCTGTTCCTCCGCACCGATACAGAAACGTGAATCCGTACTGTTTATCCTGGCGGTATTCGATCGCGGCACGAATCCGGAGCGGCACACCGCTGCCGGGAAACGACAGCCACAAGGTGACTTGCGTCTTTGGGGCCAGTTCCTCGATCAGCTCAGCGGCGAGACCGTCTTCGCTGATGTTGATGCAAAACGCCTGGATACGTTCCCGGCTGCCAGGCACGTCCAGGGAAAAAGCAAAGTTCGTCGCATAGCGCGGAGCGCGAAAGCCAAAGGGTCTAATGTTCACGGGGCCTTGCTCGTCTGTCATGAGAAGTTCAAGTGTTGAACAGCCGCACGCAAGT